>CAKZYJ010000220.1 GCA_937884755.1 uncultured Flammeovirgaceae bacterium | reverse complement strand
GTTCCCGCTTTCCACCAAATACGCCAGTAGTCCCTTTGTCTCCTTTTCTGGTATAGATTTTCATAGTGCTGTTAGTTTGTGTTTATGATTGATTGAGGTACTTATGTCTTGACAAAGGTATAGATAAAATTAACCCTCGTAGCGACAGTATCCTGGGGGAGTTTAACAATAGTAAATCCTTTTTTGATGTAGTTTGTTTCCAGAGCCTTTTCTAATTCCAGACAATAGTCAAATGCCTGCGGCCGTTGCTCGTCTTGGTGGTAAATGCTCGGCCAGGTTGGAGCGAAAAGAATCTTTTTATGAAATCTATCATGGTAAGGAAATCGCTCTAGTGCTGGAAGGATGGGTTTACCTGCTACCTGAAGGTATGCGATCAAGTCGAGCACCGAGCGATCGGTAAATAAGGCGTGTGGGTTCAGGTCGAGTTCAGCGATGGAAGCTTGGTAGACTAATGCCGTAAACTTATGCAGGTCCTCCCAGGGCATTCCGTTTCCACCCCTTTCTTGTTCACTGATAATCACTTTTCGGGAAATTTCGGGCAGACAAGGGTATTCCTTCGCCAAAGCATTGATCAAGGTGGTTTTTCCGGTTCCGGGTGCTCCGGTAATGATGTATTTTTTAGTGTATATCACGTACTACAAAGAAAATAATACAATACAGCAAAATGAACAGGAGGCTACTGACCCAATTTACGTAGGTCGCCGTCTTCAAATCCTGATCAGTAATGGTTCTTGGGTTACTGCCAATGTACGGTTTATCTACTCGTTTTCCCTGGTACGTGTTAGGGCCACCAAATTGACAGTTAAGGATATAGGCAAGTGCTGCCTCAGGATAGCCAGCATTGGGGCTAGAGTGCTGCTGGCCTTCCCGAAAAACGAAGTTCAACCCGAGGAGTTTACCGCTAACCACCAACATCAGGAAGGCGGTGATCCGGGCCGGGATGAAGTTGGCAACATCATCGAGCCGAGCGGCTGCCTTTCCAAATGCTCGGTACCGATCCGATTTGTAACCGATCATAGAGTCTAAGGTATTGATCATCTTGTAGGTGACCGCACCCGGCACCCCGAACACGAAATAGTAAAAGAGTGGAGCGATCACCCCATCACTCAAATTCTCCGAGAGTGTCTCCAGGGTGGCTGTCCGTATCTGCTGTTCGTTGAGATGGGCGGTGTCTCGACCCACAATCCACGAGAGCCGTTTTCTTCCGGCTTCCAACCCTTGCTCCCTTAAGGTACGAAATACCGCTTGCCCTTCTTGGATAAGGGTTCGGTTGGCTAGGCAGTAAAACAAAATCACCACCTCTACGCTGTCGGCCAGGATGGGATGTACTGCTTGCAATCCTACCAGCAAGAGATACGTTGCGACGTAGGCGGCAACCACCAGTAACACCACCAAAACCAGCCCTTTCCCAAATTTATGATTACCCTTATTGAGTACTTTCTCCCCTACGGAAATAGCATTTCCAAACAGCACAATCAAGTGGGGCATCCACCGGGGGTCACCTAGTAGCGAGTCAAGTACAAAGGCAATCAGCAAAATATAAATCGGGGCTATTTCCAATTTTTAAGAGCTTTGACAAGACTAGCATTTGCCGCGGGACTTTGGGTAGACAAGCGAATGTATTCGCCCGTCAGCCGATTGAAATTGGTCGCATCCCGGATCAGAATCCCATGTTCTTTTACTAGGTAGGCTTTCAGTTCAGCGGCAGTCTTCTTATGCAATTTGACGAGGAAATAACTGGTGTAGGTGGGTAGTACTTCCAATCCATCGATCGCTGAAAGTTGTTCGATAAATTCATGGGTCTCGTTCAGCAGTCCATCTACATCAAATTGCCACTGCTCGTAATGCCTAAACAACTGTAACCCAGCGTGGATAGCGAGTGCATTCACACTCCACGGCATTTTTTTACTGAGCAACTGCTCAATGATATCCGAAGAAGCTATAACATAGCCTAGCCTGATTCCGGGAATGGCGAAGGTCTTGGTCAACGAGCGAATGACGATCAGATTATTCAACCGCTTGACTAAGGGGGCAAGGGATTCAAGTTGATCGGTGAACTCAATGTAGGCCTCATCGATGACAAATACCGTGGAAGGTGTTCCTTCAATAAGTTGTCGCAACACCGGCGTTGGGATAATGCTTCCGTCCGGATTATTCGGGTTGCAAATGAAAACAAGCTGGTAATCACTAGGAGTCAACGTTTTCTTGTCTACCAGATAGTAGTCTACTCCGTGAATTTTGCAAGCACCTTCGTACTCGGAGAAGGTAGGTGCCACAATAGCTGCCGACGCACCAGAGAACAGATGGGCGATCAGGTAAAATGCCTCGGTCGCTCCATTCGTAAATAAGAATTGGTCGCCGTTTAGCTGAAATTTTCTTGATACCGCTTCATTGAGCTCTTCCGCCGCTGGCGAAGGGTAGTGCTGAATGGAAGGGACGGCGGACGAAATCGCGGTTAATAGATTAGGATTGTACCCCTTGTAATAAACATTCGAGCTAAAGTTATGCTCTATTTTTCGGTTATACCGATGCCGGTCGTCTCCGTGTCCGTCGATCATCCTTCTTTACTGTTTTTTATCATCGTAGCCATGTCCAGGTGCTGATCAATCCAATCGGCCAGCTTATCGTATTGTGCTTCCTTGAATAATAAGTAATTCTTCGCTTGTGCCTGCTTATATTTTAAATGAAGCAGCTCATTTACCACAACCTGATTATCCAATATGCCGTGAAGGTAAGTCCCCCAACTTTTGTCTCCATCAAAGTAGCCTTCTGGTGATCCATCAACTACGTTAAGGTGTCGGCCCTCGGGAGAGTTGGTCTCTCCCATGTGGATTTCGTACCCGATACAGGGACCATCATAATTTTTGAAGGTAAAACGTTGCTGCACCGTGGTCTTTTGTTGAGTCAGGGTGGTAGTCACATCGAATAAGCCCAGTCCTATCTCTTTTCCCCGCTGACTTTCCACCCCCAACGGGTCATCAATCCACTGCCCCATCATTTGGTATCCGCCACAAATCCCAATCATGGGGATGCTTCCGTACAAACGTCGGATCGTTTCGGCGATGCCATCCTCTTTCAGAGCTACTAGGTCTTCTAGGGTGTTTTTAGTACCCGGGATAATGAGGATATCGGCTTTCCCCACTTCTTCGGTATTTCTGGTGTAGTACAGGTTGATCAATGGCTCTTGTTCCATCGCCTGAAAGTCAGTGTAGTTTGACATATAATGCAGACGGATCACGGCCACATTGAGCTTATCCGGTTTCGCCGAAGTGTTCCGGTGTTGCAAAGCTACCGAGTCTTCTTCTTCTAAAACGATATCGGTCACGTAGGGCATCACACCGAGTACCGGGGTTTCGGTCAAGTCTTCTAGCATCTTTTTTCCTTCTTCAAACAGCGAGGCATCTCCTCTAAATTTATTGATGATGATGCCCTTGATCAGGTTTCTTTCCCAGGGTTCCAACAGCGCGATGGTCCCGTAGATACTGCCGAACACTCCGCCTCGGTCAATATCGGCAACTAGGTAGACACGAGCGTTAGCCGCCCGCGCCATCCGCATATTGACAATGTCCCGCTGCTTCAAATTCAGTTCGCTGATACTGCCCGCCCCTTCCATCACCACCGGGCTGAAAGACTCATTGAGGGTGCGAAATGCCTGTTGAGCCGCCTCGAAGAGCGGTGTTTTGCTATTGGAAAAATAGTCACGGGCGGTCTGAGCGCCGATCGGTTTCCCATACAGTACCACTTGCGAGGTATTGACGGAAGACGGCTTCAATAAAATAGGGTTCATCTCCACTATCGGAGCCAGCTTACTGGCCTCGGCCTGTACCGCCTGCGCCCGACCAATCTCTAATCCATCGGGAGTAGAAAAGCTATTGAGTGACATATTTTGGGCTTTGAACGGAACCGGATCAAAGCCATGATTTTTGAGCCATCGGCAGATACCGGTCGTGATCCAGCTTTTGCCAACGTCCGATCCGGTTCCTACGATCATCATTGGCCTTAACGTTCCCATAAACGAGCAGTTTATCAGTTCAAGTAAAAAAATTTTGAGGTATAGGTCGAGATTATTGGCGGGAAAATACATCCATAATACCGTTCAAACTACCTTAGTGCGGATTAATTGTCAACCTACACTAGGGCAGCATTTTTTTTGGGGCTCTTGATGTAAGGAAGTACTACGCAAAGTCATGAATAAATGCTACCTTCGCCCTGCGTGTTTGGTGGACTTTTTCCGGTTCGGAGAAAGCCTTAAAATGGGAATCCGGTGAACCGCCTGTTGGCGGTTAATCCGGAGCTGTACCCGCAACTGTAAGTCCTTACAGTATTCTGAAAATTCACTCGCCACTGACCACCTCCGGGCGGTTGGGAAGGCTTCAGAATACGGACAAGCCAGGAGACCTGCCAACTCGTATCGACATCACAGCTTTCGGGACTAAAGGCTGCATGATACAGGGGGCATCAATCGCTTACTTCATATTTTGATGGAGGTGGCTTGTCATGCTCAGTGCCCTAAGTCTAGATCGGTGAGTCGATTAGGTATTTATGAAAACAGCCTAGCCAATGACGATCGATGTAGTACTTATCAGTCTGCAAGCACTTTTGCTCAACCTGTACGGAATGAATGGTATTGTTCAGTCCGTAGCGGCTGACAAGAAGCACTGGATCATCATTCTAGCAACTTTTTTGGTCGTTATCATTTCCAGCGTTTTTTGGGGCGACTTGCTGAGAAGCAACGCTCAATTATTGTTGCTTCTGTTTTTGGCACTAGACTACTTGCTCCGGGTATCCGGCTTCTCTTCTACATGGTGGGAAAATACGCTGGTCTTGGGTGCGATGACTTTCATGTCTTACACCCTAGTGTACTTTTGGTGGGCAAGTCCGGTGGTATGGGTCGCGGTTCCTTTGGTGTTTGCGGCCTTGCTTGGGTTGATTAATAGATGGCCTGACTGGTTTACCAATGGGCAGGAGTATTTCCTAACGGCGGGAGCCCTGCTGACGTTGCTTTTTGCAGCGGAGCCAGTATTCGTCAGTGTACAGCAAAACCTAAAACCCATCGCTACTATTCCCATCTCTTCGATTATTAATCCGCAAAACTTCTTGCTTCTCGGAGGACTACTGGTATTGGTGCTGGGAGGCTTTTTTTGGAAAGAAAAATCAAAATCGTAAACCTATGAATATACTAGAATCAACCCTACTGGCAATCTCAAACTTACTTTACTATCCGGTGATACTGGGGGTGCTATTCGTACTGGCTCATCAGGCGGTAGCCGTGGGTAAGTTTATGAGTGAACTCAAGCAACGGCGCAGTAACCACTTCAAACGGACGCAGGCTTTTGCCGCGCAGTGCAAAGAGTATTTTGGCACTCCCGCATCAACCTACAAAGCCATAGAACTTGACCTTATCTACCGACTTCGTAAGTGGCATCAGGCCTACAACAAGTCACTCAGTGCCAATCGCCTGGTGATCAAAGCCGGACCTTCATTGGGGCTGATGGGAACCCTGATCCCGATGGGTACCGCGCTCTCATCGCTGTCGCAAGGCGACCTGATGATTATGTCGGCCAATATGGTGACGGCATTTACTACCACGGTGGTGGGTATGGCTTGCGGACTTACCGCCTTTCTGATGTATTACAAGCAAGTGGAGTGGATGAAAATAGACCTGCTTGAATGCGAGTCTTTATGCGAAAGGAACCTGATGGAATGGGAGAATGCCGAGGAGCATACCAGTAAATTAATCAACAGCTAAACACCTAGAATGATGAGTATACTAAAAAGACATTCGTTGATCGATGAAGAATCCACTTCGGATACCGACCCCATCAGCAGCATGGCCAATCTGTTCGATGTGAGTGTCGTGTTTATTGTGGCGATATTTTTTGCCTTGTTCATGGCCTACAATACCCTGGATCTGTTTAACCCCGATTCGGAATTGGTGATTACCAAAACAATGCCTAATGGCGAAATTCAAATCATCACCAAGAAGGGAAAAGAGGTGAAAATTGAGAAAGTGGCCGAAACCAGCGAATCCGGCCGAGGGGTGAAGTTGGGAACCGCCTACGAGTTGGAAGACGGTCGAGTAATTTACATACCTGAATAGTAGTAACCATGAAAAAATATATCATTCAGTTATTTTTATTCATGTTTATCCTGGTGCCGATTTTTGCCCAGGAATCAAGTGATGAGCAACCTATCAACATTGCCTTAATCCTTACCGATTCGTATTACGCATTGGGTGAAAGTACGGCGCAGGATGCAAAGACTGCCCTAGAAAAACTTGGGATGGAAGCCAATATTAACCGCTTTTATCACGCCGACCTCGATCAACTTACTTACGAAGATATCCGCAATCATCAATTAATTTTTATCGACGTGATTAACGCCGCTGAGGTAGCCAATGTGCTTCCTTTGCTTAATCAACTGGCAATGACCGATGCGCATGTATTTGCCGTAGGTTCAAACAAAACTTCGGTGCTGGGCGGAAATACGGCCATTCAGATGGACCCAAAAACCATAGAGTTTTACGAGGAGTCGGGCCGCGATAATCTGGTGAGTATGATCCTCGATCAATGCCAGCGCTCTTTAGACCTTGATGTTCCGCCGCAGACGCCTATACAGATGCCCGAGTTTACCTTGTGCAATATTGTTAACCAAAAAGTTTACAGCGACTTTGAGGCGTATAAACAGCAGTATAACGCTTACATGCCCGGCAATCCGTGGATAGCGATCAATATGTGGCGAAGTGATTTTTTATCCGAACAACTGCTACACTTTAAGGAGTACGCTTCCCAGTTCGAAGATAATGGCTTCAATGTGCTCTTTTATTATGGTTACCCGGATAAGGAGTCGGCCAACCGGCTTTTTTACGACAAAGAGAACCAACTCGTTCCTGAGCTGATCCTGGCGCATGCTGCCTGGCTCGGGGCAAACCCTCAGACTAACCGGGAATTATTTGAAAAGCTGGGTATTCCAGTTATTAATATGATTCAGGTGAACCAAGAGGCAGCCGAATGGATGGACAGCGACCTAGGCGTTGAAATCTACAAACGCACCAGCTCATTGAATATTCCCGAGCAAATGGGAATGATACAGCCTACGGTAACCAGCAGCAAAGAGGTGAATAACGAGCGCGTTACCAAGCGTTCTATTCTTTCCCAGGTACAACGGCTGGTGAAGAAGGTGCAGAGAATGCACGTACTACAAAACAAGCCTAATGGCGAAAAGCAAATCGCCGTAATTTACTACAGCCACCCGCCGGGAAAAGAGCTGCTGGGTGCCAGTTACTTAAACGTGGTGCCCAATAGCCTGCATTCCATCCTGAACCGGCTAAAAAAAGAAGGCTACAACACCGGTAACGATCCCCTAACTGAAGATGATATATTCAATAGAGTCTCTACCTACGGCCTGAATATCGGGCAGTGGGCACCACGAGAAATTGATAAACTGGTAGAAAAAGGACAGGCAACCCTGGTTCCTATGGATGTATACCTAGAATGGTATGCAACCCTATCCAGCCCGCTACAAGCAGAGATTGAAGCGGAATGGGGAAAACCGGAAGAGAGTTCCATTATGATTTGGACGGATAGTGAGGGTGAGAAATACTTTGTTATTCCTTCCGTGCGGTACGGGAATGTACTGCTTACTCCGCAGCCGGTTCGCGGGTGGTCGCAAGACATTGATGTGATGCACCATGATGTTTCGGTTCCTCCTCACCACCAGTACGTGGCCTTTTACCTTTATCTGCAAAAAGGCTACAATGCCGATGCGGTAGTACACCTGGGTACCCACAGCACGCTGGAATGGCTGCCCGGCAAAGAAACTGGCCTAAATCAGCACGATGCCTCGGAAGCACTAATTGGCGACTTGGTAAACGTTTATCCCTACATTGTTGACGACGTGGGCGAAGGCCTTCAGGCCAAGCGGAGATCGGGGGCAATTATTATCGATCATATGACCCCTCCGTTCGATAAAATTGGGGTTAATCCGGTTCTCGGGAAATTGGAACAGTTAATTTCAGAGCATGAAATTGCCGAGTCAAAAAGTATTGCCCTGGCCACGGCTAAGTTCAATGAAATATACAAGTATGCCCAGCAGTCGGGCGTTTTAGCGGATTTGGAGATGGATACCATTGTAGATGACGAGGAATTGCATTACCTGGAGCACTACATTGAGGAAGTGCAGGAACAGCATTCGCCCCTCGGTTTGCACACTTTTGGCCGACTACCAGAGCCTGAGAAGATTGAGAAAAACGTAGCGGCCATCGTTTCCCAGAAAACAGGGTTAAGCCGTAAACAGAAAGAAGCCTACGAAGAAGATATCAGACAACGCATTATCGCCAGTGCCGATGCTGAACTGAGTGCTTTGGTCAATGCCTTAGATGGAAAATATATTCCGGCCAGTACGGGAAATGATCCGCTCAGAAATCCTAACTCCCTGCCAACCGGCAAAAACTTCTACGCCTTTGATGCGGATTATATTCCTTCGGAAGAAGTGTATAAAGCCGGCGAAGATTTAGCGAACGAGTTGATTCAAACCCACCGGAAAGAACACCAAGGGGAGTTTCCCGATAAAGTAGCCTTTAACTTATGGTCTACTGAATGTATCCGGAACGAAGGCATCATGGAAGCCAAAATCTTAAGCCTATTGGGTGTAAAACCAGTGTACGATGGCTACGGAAAAGTAACGGATGTACAAGTGATTCCCCGGCGGACGCTGAACCGGCCCCGGGTTGACGTGGTAATTATCCCTTCTGGCCTGTACCGCGATATCTTTCCGCAACTATTACTATTGCTTGACAAAGCCACCAAGCTGGCCGCTCAACAGGATGAAGTAGATAATTATGTACGACAGAATACCGCACTTCATTATAAAATGTTGATTGAGAAAGGGGCATCTACGAAAATGGCGCGGGACCTTTCTGAAGTCAGAATTTTCTCTCAGCCCGATGGGGCGTATGGAACCGGTACCAATACGGTAGTAGATGCTTCCGGTACCTGGGAGGATGAAAAAGAAGTGGCTGACGTGTTCATGAACCGGATGCACTTTCCCTACAGCGATGATTTCTGGGGCAATAAGCCTGCGGAGGACTCACTGCTAGTGGCACTGTTTCAGCAAAGCCTGTCGGGCACCAAAGCCGTATTGCACAGCCGAACATCTCATCTGTACGCCGGACTGGACAACGATGATTTCTTTCAGTACCTGGGTGGCACCGCCCTAGCCATTCGGGCTATTGATGGTGCTTCTCCGGACGTTATTGTATCTAATTTGACCAACCAGGGAAAGATGAAGAATGAAAAATTAAGTTTTTTCCTCAGTAAAGAGATGCAGTCGAGATACCTCAATCCCGAGTGGATCAGCTCCATGCTGGATGAAGGGTACTCCGGAGGGCGATTTGTGCGGCAGGTGAGTTCAAATTTATGGGGATGGCAGGTAACGGTTCCCGAGGCCATAGATGAGAGTAAGTGGGATAATTTTTATGACGTGTACATAGCTGATACATATGAATTGAACATAGCCCAGCGTTTTGAAGATGCTAGAAACCTGTACGCCTACCAGGTCATGATTTCTCGTATGTACGAAGCGATCCGGAAATCGAACAGGACCCCCGAAAAGGAGGTTAAGCAGAAGATGCTTTCGGAGTTCCTGGAAACGGTAGAGAAGGTAGGCCTTTCCTGTAACCTGAACGTTTGCAATAATGATCGGCTGGCTAAGTATCTGGATAAGGAGTTTGAAGAAATGGAAGGGCTGTCGCAGCAGAAGATAGAAAACTACCGGAATGAACTGGAAAAAATTCGCCAACGACTGGAAGCCGATGGGCTGCCCATGAACGCCCAACTGGCGAGTATGTCAAACAATAACAATGATTACTTACCTAGAAAAGAGGTGCAAGGCTAT
>CAKZYJ010000219.1 GCA_937884755.1 uncultured Flammeovirgaceae bacterium | reverse complement strand
AGTGGTACCCAGCTCAAACGAATGAGGCACAAAATTAATGTGTTCCAGACTGCTCGCCCCCGTTTTTAAGAACATACCACGAAAGTCCGGATCTAAGCTGTAGATGTCAGTATCTATGACCGCCTGGGCAGCATCCCGAGCAATAGCGTAGTCCCCCATATACAAGGCAAACCGGGCTTTAATGCCTAGCGCAAATCCTCTCGTGGCTTGGTTATCATTACTATTAGGTAGTACTGATGCGGCGGCGTCTAGTTCATTGTAGACAAATTGTTTAATCGTTTCTTGCGGGGTTCTTTCTACTTCCAGGGCTTCCTGAATGGTTAAAGGCTCGGTGATGAGTGGAATCGCTCCATATTTAAAGGTAAGCTTGCTGTAGAAGTACGCCCGGATGGCTCGTGCCTGCCCTTCAATTTGATCTACCACTGCATCATCCACCCGCTCACGGGCTTGGGGTAGCTGCTCTAGTAACACATTAGCCCGCTTGATCGCTTCGTAGCTTAGGTCCCAGGCGGGTTCGATCTCATTAGAGGTAGGGTTTAGCGTAGCGCGGGAAATCGCATTATTCCGTTGCCCTCCCCCTCGGTGGTGTCCATCATCATCCCAATAGGACTCGTCTAATCGCCATAGTCCTTGCTCGTAAAGGCCATTTAGAGCTATTTGTAACTCATTGGCATTGTTAAAGAAGTTACCCGTCGATACAGCCGTCTGAGGTTCTAGGTCAAGTGTTTCACAGCCTACGGTAAGAATGACCACACTGATGATAATATAAATTTTATTCATGGTGTTAAAATTTTACGTTAATGCCAAACAATACAGACTTCATCACCGGATGGCCATTAAAGTCTACTTCGGGGTCCCACCCTTCCAATAAGTCACTGCCCCGCAGGGTAGCAAAATTTCGAAGGGCTACGTACAATCGGATTTGTTGAAGTGCCGCCCGACTGGTCAGGTCTGTGGGAAGTGAATACCCCAGGGTAACGTTTTGTATCCTTAGGTAAGACGCATTATACAACCAGAAATCCGAGACGGCATAGTTAAATCCAGAAGCCCCGGAAAATCGGGGAAAATTAGCCGCTTGATTCTGCGCTTCGGTATTACCGGGGCGCCATGATTCGTTCGCCACGTACACGGGTACGTTGCCAAAAGTCTGGGTCAGCGGTCGTACCTGGACATCATTATATCGGCGAGTGTGATTACCTACTCCGTTGAGCACCAGTGAAAAGTCTAGATTGCGATAGTTAAGTGAAATATTTCCTCCGTAGGTAAAAGTAGGCAAGGAAGTACCGAGTGGAACGCGATCTTGCCCATTGATGACGTTATCGCGAGCATCGGGAATACCATCGTTGTTGGTATCTACGGTAAGCTGGTCTTGAATCCAGACATCACCGGGCCGGATAGGGTCAGTGACCCCATAGTCATCAATTTGCTGTTGGTTTTGGTATAGCCCATTGGTTTGATAGCCAAACCACTCGGCAAAAGCCGCCCCTTGCGTATGAATTTGTGTTCCGTTGTTAACCAAGAAGGTCTCAATTCCTCCAACATCCAGTATTTCGCTGCGTAATACCGAAGCATTGGCGTTTACCGCGTACTGCAAATCACCGATTCGGTTGCGGTAGCCAACTTCAAAGTCTAAGCCTTCTACTTCAATACTGCCAACATTGGTCTTGGTATTGTCGGGATAACCTAAGTAATTGGGCAAGTCTTGGGTAATGATAATATCATCTGTTGTTTTTCGGTAAGCATCTACTACCACATTTAAGCGATCTTCCATAAACCCTAGATCAACTCCAATATCAATAGTGCGAGTAGTCTCCCAAACTAAAAATTGATCGGCTAGAAAATCTTGGGTGAGTCCTGGCCGGGACACAAAACTACTACCGTCGTAGTAAACACTATTGACTAACTCAAAAAGGCTCTGATAGGGGTAGAAGTTAAAAAACTCATCTCCTTCAATTCGTCTATTACCAATTTGCTCATTACCTACTTCCCCGTAGGAGCCTCGTAGTTTCAGAAACGAAATAAATTCGGGCAGCCTAAAATTTTCTTCGCTCACAACCCAACCCAGGGAGAGGGAAGGAAAAAAGCCCCAACGCTCTTCCGCAGCGAAGCGCGAGGAACCATCGACTCGGAAATTAGACTGAAGCAAGTATTTGCCCTTATAATTGTAGCCAATTCGCCCAAAGAATGAGCGTATATTATTCTCAGAGGTGTTTTGTAAGTTTTGCGTCAGCAGCGGATCGCCGAACGCCAACGCATCCAATTCTATGCTTAAATCCCTACTGGTAGTAGACACACGGTTCCAGTCCGTATTGACTTCCTCAAAGCCTCCTAACAAGTTAATTTGGTGATCTCCCAGCGACTTATCGTAAGAGACGATTGCTTGGGACGTAAGCGTAGTAACATTGGTCTGTCTTTTTTCCAGACTGGAAATAGGATTAGGCCAGAACTCCGTGGTACTACCTAGCCGGGGAATATTCGGAGGGGTGAAGAAACGATTGTACTCATCAAAATCAAAGGTTGGCGAAAAGTTTACACGTAACGATAAGCCGCTGGTAGGCTTTACAGTAAGTCCGATATTACCATTAAGCTGATTGAATTTTTGGTTGAGTTGCCCTCCTTCCACGACCTCGGCAAAAGGATTTTGCCCGTCTTTTCCCTCTCCCCACTCTCCGTCACTTCGAACGGCCGAAAAAATTCCCGGATATCTTCTGGCTAGTGAAACCGGATTTTCATTCTGTGGAGTAGGATCAGTAGTATTGGTTCGTTTATAGTAGAGGTCAACCGTGGCCTCTACTATACTTCCGAGCTTCAATCCATTGTTTACCCGAAATGTAAACCGCTCAAAGTCGTTATTCGCGTAAACACCATCTTCGTTCACATAGCTCATAGAAGCCCGGGTGCTTACGTTTTGCGAGCCTACGGTCAAAGCTAAATTGTGACGGTGGCGAGCAGTCGGTACATTACTCATGATGGCATCCTGCCAGTCGGTATTCGGATATAAATCGGGGTCTTGGGCGTTTAGCTCATCGTACTGGGCTGTGATGGCTGGATCAAAAGTTTCACCACCCCCATCGTTGGTAGAATATTCAGTCGCAATCTCTCGGTAGGTTTTGGCATCTACGTAGCTGGGAAGTTCGGTAGGATAGCTTGATCCGTATTCGTAATCGTATTCTACCCGCAGTTGCCCTTCCGTCCCTCGTTTAGTCGTAACGAGCACCACTCCCGCGGCAGCCCGGGCTCCGTAGATGGCTTGCGAGGCAGCATCTTTTAACACTGTGATAGACTCTACATCGTTGGGGTTGATATCATCCAAGCTTAACCCCTGAATACCATCCACAATGACCAAGGGATCATTTACATTCAGCGAAGTAACCCCTCTCACCCGAATATTACTTCCTTGACCGGGTCCCCCTCCGTTACGAGTAACGGTAACCCCGGCAATACTTCCTTGTAGTGCATCGGAGAGTTGTAGTGCTTGCCGGTTCTCAATCGCTTCGGACGATACTTCGGCCACCGCTCCGGTCAAATCTTTTTTCTGTGTCGTACCGTACCCTACCACGACGATCTCGGCCAGTGACTTGATATCTGGGGCTAAAGAAAGGTCAATGACCGAGCGTCCGTTAATAACTTCTTCAACCGTTTCAAAACCAATGGAAGAAAACACTAGAGTGGTTACGTCATCCCCTACGGAGATGCGATAAGTTCCGTCCACATCGGTAACGGTCCCCGTAGAGGTGCCTTTCGCCAGAATGTTTACCCCCGGCAAAGGCTCATTGTTGGATAGATCCGTTACGCGGCCGCTAATGGATTGCTCTGTTTGTCTTTCCGTTAAGATGGACAATTTATCAGCAGACACTACAATAGAATTTAGCATCGGTTTTTCCACTGTTTTTTCCTTGGGAGCGGAACGGATCACTTTACCAATGTTATCGCTGGGCTGGATCACGTAATACCCTTCTTCTAGTTTGCGGTAGTGGAGCTTATGGGGCGATAATAGCGCGGTTAAATTGTCATCTAAATTCTTCGCTAGCGAAACCGTTTTTTTGACCACTTTTTCATTCAAAAGCGTGGGATCATACGAAATACTCACTTCGTAGTAGGTAGCTAGCTTGTTGACAGCTACCGCTAACGACTGTCCTTGGTCCTGTCTGATCGCCTGATCGGCAATGGGCTGCTGATAAATGGGTACAGCATTGTTAGCGAGCTTGGGTTGTTGAGCCTGGCTCGAACCAGGCCAGAGCGAAAAAATGAAGCTCGCTACGACAAAAATGTAACTTTTGTGCATAGTTTAGGTATATTTAAAGTGAACACGATTTATAGTCCGTCGGAATGTTTGCTGCATCCGGCGGATTTCTTTTTACTCTTCTTTTTCTTTGATATGTATGGTCTGATTGGTTCGGTCAACCTGTACTGCTAAAGTGGCCTGAATAGCTTCCAGCATAAGATCTAAGCGGTCAGCGGGAAACTGCCCGCTAAAAGTCCGCTGACCTAACTCTGGGCTGGATAGTACCACCTCCAAACCATAGTAGTCATGGATCATCGTAGCTATTTCCGAAAGGCGGTGGTTATCAAACCAAAAGCGTTGGTTTCGCCAGGCAGTATAGCTGGCCGGTGCAAGCTGATCTTGAATGAGTTGCTGATCTTCTTTAGAATAAGCCACCCAGTCACCAGGCTGCATTGCTAGGGTAGAAGCTTCATTATCTAGGGCAAGATTAACCTTGCCGCTGTGCAATCCTACCTGGGTTTCCCCTCGGCGAGAAAGTACATTAAATTCAGTACCGACCACTCGAACCGACAATTCATTGGTGTGAACAATAAAGGGAATACGCTCTCCAGTCCGGTTTTCTTGGTGTTGAATGTCAAAAAAAGCTTCTCCTTCCAGCCATACTTCCCGTTGCTCATCCCAATGACTGCTGACCCGAAGGGAAGAGTTAGCATTCAGCTCAACGGTGCTTTGGTCAGAAAGTAAGATAGTACGCGCGGTGCCGTACTCTGCAGTATAGATGGTTTCCGTTGATCGTTCCCACCCAAGATAGGCGACCATTAGTAGTACTAATGAAGCAGCAATACCTACCGCCCACGGCCATCGCTTGGTAAGTGATGAGTCCGGCGAGGAAATAGACTGGGTGGTAGGCGGAAGAGAAACGGAGCGTTGCTGACGAATCTGTCGCCAAACCTGGTCTTTTTCTTCCTCGCTAACAGAATACTCTTTAAATTGAACCGATAGAAGTACCGACCGCGCTTGTACTACCTCTGGTTGTTTTTCTGGATGCTGGGTGAGCCATTGCTGCCAAAATTGGTTACTGGTTTGGTTAGGCCTATAGACCCACTCCCGGAAATAGGGATCTTCAATAAACTGTTGAACCGAATAGTCTTGGTAGTTCATAGACACAGGATAGTAATCGCCTTTTACTTATATAAAGGAAGCTATTACCCAATGTGCCCTACTTTGTCAGAAAAAAGGCTAAATATTTACAGTATAACCAATAAGCCAACCATATTTTTAATTGATTTATAAAGAAATGCGGAATAAAGTTAAAACATGATAATTACCAGCATAGGATAGATGACAACTGGCGAAAATTAAGCTAATTCTACGAGACGATTAGTTAGGGTAGCCATTCCCAAGATAACCAGGTAAGTAAGTTTCTTGCGAAGAACTTGTAGTGCTTTTCCTATTAAGTTTCGGGCCGTCTTAACTTCTATCGTAAGCAAATCAGCAATTTGGGGATAGGTAAAGTCTTCGTAAAACAATAGAAATATGGCTTCTCGTTGGCGGGGGGATAAGGAATTCACCGCCTGTTGTATTTTTTTTTGATGTTCGCTCTCAGTTTGAGAAGCAATCACTTGATCTTCAATTGAAGGTATGATCTCGAAAGGCGGAACTTGCGCTAATAGTTGGTGACGCTTTTGCGTCTTTTTTACCGAACGTGCAATACTTCGCTTCAGGGCTTTGAACAGGTAGTATTTGATAGAATCTGTATTACTTAGTTCACTTTTGGATTGCCACAGTGTAATAAACACTTCCTGAATACAGTCCTTGACTTGTTCTTTGTTGGAACAAAACTGTCGGCCGTAATTATATAGCACCGAAAAGTAGGTCGTATAGATATACTGGTAGGCCTCTTCACTTCCATGCTTAAAGTTGATCCAAATCTGAGCCTCAGAAATTGGATCGCCGATTTGAGAAGGGGATGTATGAGGTTGAGAAGGTGATAAGGCCGACCGATGACTAATATTCATAACGTCCAGCTTAATGCTTTTAAAATATGGCCGCCTACAAAGTAGCTATTTTTTTTAAATTTTCAATTTTTAGGCGAAAGTATCGTGAAGGTGTCAAGAGCTTGGTAATTTATAAATTCCCGCTAGCAATCGCTTTTTTTATGACTGATTTCTTGATTCTCTTGCTTAGCTGGTAAAAATTAGTGAACGGCGGATGTTATCAGGTTCGCGTCCATATTGGACCAGGCACTCGATTGCTGGTCGCACCTTTACATTCAGAACCATCAAAGGTAGATTACCAATTACTGCGAACGATACCGCCACCATGAGACGATCATTGTTAGCTTGGTAGTCCATATCAATCAGGCAGTTCGCCGTGTGATTGTTGCCTGGCGCTGCTGTAAGAAACAGCAAGAGCAGCGCTTGGTGCCCGATGGAGTGAGGAAAGGGCGCACTTTCTTCTAGTGATTCTGAGCAAGATGTTCAATCAAGAACTGATAGACAGTGGCCGGGGCGGCGGCATCGGCTGTCCGACCCACCACGCCAATACTTTCCTAAATGGTATTCCAACTTAAAGATAGAAGTAGGATGCGTAATTGCCTCGGTCTAGGCGACTCCCTTCTGAGCGACTATTCAAGGGGGTATGGAATGGCTTCCAGTTTATTGTGCTCCTCATATTTTGTAAAGAGACTAAGGGGTCAGTAGTAAGCTCACCCCGGATGATTTAGACGTCCATGCTCTTCATTGATTATTTCTGTTTTTTCGTATCTTCATGTACCCCAAGCACTACTCTTAGTATGAACAATGATACAAAAAATCCGCTATTCCTTATTACTGTTCCTTTCGTTTGGTAGTTGCCTTCAATGGGCAACCGCCCAGACTAGTATTCCCAGCCCTGAACTAGAAATTGGCTTACCTTATATTGAAAATTTCTCACCGACTGAATACGGAGCGGGCCCGACCAATATATGGATTACCCAAAGTGATGAGGGGTTGATTTACGTAGCCAATGAAGACGGGGTATTGGAATACGACGGGACGACCTGGCGACTGATCCCACTACCCAACGGCATGTATGCTTATTCAGTATCCTGTGGTAGCGATGGACTAATTTACGTAGGAGGAGATGGAGACCTGGGCTACCTGGCGCCCAATGCCAACGGACAGTTAGCATTTGTCTCTTTATTAGAAAAGATTCCCGCTGAATTTCGTGATTTTAATGACACCTGGGGTATGACGATTAGGGAGCAGGATGTCTTTTTTTCCACGGATAAATACTTTTTCCGGTGGAATGTTGATCAGAAGGAGGAGGAAATGCAAGCTTGGAAAGCCAGAAATATTTATCACGCTTGTTTTACTTATAAAGGCGAAATATACGTTTGGGAATGGGAGGGCGGTTTGGTGCGTCTGGAAGGAGATTCACTACGGGTAGTACCGGGGGGGGAAGCGTTTGCCAAAACGACCATTCGTCTGATGGCTCCCATTTCCATTGACGGTCAGGAAAAAACGTTGATTGGCACTGTTCAAAAAGGGTTATTCATCTACGATGGCCAACAAGCAACGCCCTTTACTAGCAGTCCTAAGATTAGGGAATTTCTCAATGAAAATAGTCTTTACTATAGTGTCCAGTTACATGATGGGAACTATGCATTGGCTACCTCTCAAGGGGGCATTGCCATTATCGACCAGCAGGGCAATCTAATGCGCATCATCGATAAATCAAAAGGGCTGCAGGACAATGGAACAGCCTATATTTTTCCTGATCGCCAGGGCGGATTGTGGGTGGCTTTACTCAATGGCATCAGTCGCATTCGAATTCCTTCCTCATTTACCTTTTTTTCGGATGAACTGGGTTTAACGGGGAATATAAACACCACCATCCATGGTAAAAACGAGTTCTGGGCCGCTAGTACCTCCGGTTGGTTTACTAAAACTCCGGCTCTTCCGGCTGATTACCGGACTTTTTTTCAGAAAAGGGGAGGCGCTAAGGACTATCGGGACATTAGAGATGTAAAAGTGGTAAATGGTGACGTATTGGTTGCCAGTAATGCTGGTTTTTACTGTAGTAATTGTGATTCTCTTGCGATCAGCACTATTTATTCCGAAGTAGATGGCATCTACCCCTCCCATTTTCATTCCGATTTGGTTTTCCTCGCTATGGGAAACGAAATCGGAATTGTACAGCAAGGGGCGCAGCAGTGGCAATGGACCGGGCGTATACCGTTAACGGGAGGTAGGATTAGAAGTATTGCGGAAGCAGCTCCCAATCTGCTATGGGTCACCACCAATGATCAGGTTGTTCGCATCAAGATTGAAGACCCAGCCTGGCCCCAACCACCAACTGGTACAACCGCCTCTGATCCCCTTATGTTGACCACGCAGATCGACACCTTTGATCAAAGCCACCATCTACCAACCGGCACCAGCTTAGCCCACAGAGTGGAGGACAATATCGTATTTTCAACCCCCGCTGGTATTCGTCAATACGATGACGCATCAAATCGCTTTATACCGGATGATTCTTGGCCGTATAATGATACAACCCGCATCATCCACCCTTTTTCCGTGCAACCCAATGGTGATATCTGGCTAATCAGTCAGGACGACATGAACGCCGATCTCATTCAGTTTAAGCGTACCTCTGGCGGAGAATATCTCTTGCGTTCGCAAAACTTTAAGCAGCTTTTATCGAAGGGCATGTCCGTGAATTCTATCGATAGTGATCCCGCCAACCGCGACATTGTTTGGATATCCACTTCTGAAGGACTAGTAAAGTATATCCCCACCGAAGGCCATCCGGTTCAACAATCGTTTCCGAGCATGGTGAGAAGAGTCTTAACCGGAGATTCGACGCTACTCGATGGCAACAAAACGACTCAGCAAGTGCCTGAACTTGCCTATAAGTTTAACGCCCTCCGCTTTGAGTACACCGCTCTAAGCTATGATCGACCGGCGGAAAATCGGTACCGCGTGTGGTTGGAAGGCTTTGATTCGAATTGGTCGGATTGGACGGAAGAAACGAAAAAGGATTATACCAACTTACCGGAGGGGGATTATGTTTTTCGGGTAAAAGCCAGAAATGTGTATGGCCTTGAAAGTGAAGAGGGGCATTTTACCTTTTCTATTGATCCTCCTTGGTACCGTAGCTGGTGGGCCTATTTAAGCTACCTACTGGCAGTGGTCGGCAGCATCTATGGTTTGGTACGGTGGAGAGTCTATCAACTTCGACAGCACAACCGCCAACTGGAATTACTAGTGCATGAAAGAACCGAGGAAGTAGAAGCACAAAAACAACAGTTATTACAACTCGACCAACTCAAGTCGCGCTTCTTCACCAATATTTCCCATGAATTCCGCACCCCCCTCACAATTATCGGGGGCATGGCCCAACAAATTGAAAAATCCCCGGATACCTGGTTGCATAAAGGGGTGAAAGCGATCAAACGCAACAATGCCAATTTACTCAACCTGGTCAACCAAATCCTGGATCTACGCAAATTGGAAACCGGTACACTCTCGCTGCACCTGATCCAGGGGGACATCATCCAGTATCTGCAATTCTTAGTGGAGTCTTTCCATTCGCTGGCTGAAAGCAAAGGGGTTCATCTCCATTTCCTGCCTAAACCCAAGG
>CAKZYJ010000218.1 GCA_937884755.1 uncultured Flammeovirgaceae bacterium | reverse complement strand
CTTGTACGGTAGTCTCTAATCGCACTTTATCTTTTTTCAGTTGGGACGACCGCCAGGTGACTAATCCGTACACCAGTGAAACCAAACAAAGAAGATAAGCTCCGTAAATCCATAGTTGCCGATACCAAGGTGGGGACACTTTGAACTGCCAAGTGGTAGGTGAAGATAGCGTACCAAAAGAGTTGGTAGTTTGCACCAGCAGTTCGTAATCGCCTTCCCACAGATTGGTGTATTCCTTATACGGTTCAGTTGTCCATTCCGACCAAGTGTCTTCGAAGCCTATGAGCTTAGTTCGATAATACTTTTAGGAGTGAGGTGAGAATAGCGGAGCACCAAAGGCCACTCGAGCTACAGCATTCTTTTGGTAGGGTAACTGATTGATTTGAGAATTAGTAAATGGTATCGGTTGCTGCTGAAAAGTGACCGAAGAGATAACCGGCGGTTTAGGGGCGAGAGTGGAATCGTACTGATACTGACGATCCAGCACCAGAATTCCTTCCAGCCCACCCAGGTAAAGGTGATCCTCATTGGCGAACAAGCATTCCCGAAAAGAAGACAAGGGGTAAGGAACCAGATGCCGCTCAGTTCTAAAACTATTATCTAATTGTAAAACAGCATGAAGGGTAAAATTACGGTTAGCGATCAAATTCCGACCGATAAGCCAAAGTTCCTTTCCCCTGTCAATACTGCGCTGAGGACGAAGCGTTACGTTTTCTAACCCAAACAATGCTCCGGCATCAATACACTCAAAACGCTCCGCATCATCATCGTACTGGTACCAGGTATTGGTTTGGGAGGCAAAAGCATAAAGTTGATTTTGAACCAGAATTGGTTCAACGTCTCCCGATGGTAAACCTTTATCTACTCCGAATGAGGTGATCGTAAGCTGATTGAAATCAGGATAACCTTGTTGATCAAGCGTAAAATTCAGCCGATAGGCGCCTTTCGCTCGGGTTCCTAGCCAAACCTCTCCAGGATGGTGTTCTACCAGCCCACGCACAGAGCCATCTAATGTTTCCAGCTTTCCGATTTCTTTCCATTCTTCTTCGGTTCTTTGTAGGGCAGCTAACCCTTCATCTAAGCTCACCCACAACAAGTTGGACCGCATTTCGGAAGTAAAGAACGAGCTGGGAATATGGTATTCGCCAACGAAGCGAAAATCATTGTCTTTCCATGCATATATGCCATTTGCATAACCAATCAGTAAATAATCTTGGTCAGCATGTAAGCCCCAAATCCGGTCAGTGAAAATAGGGGAACGGGTGAACTTAGGAGAGGAAGCATAGGAATCTAGCATATATAACCCCTCCCGAGTGGCAGCAAAGAGTTTGGTTTGGTAAACCTCCACTTCTTCTAAAACTCCGAATAAATCCATTTTTGAATCAAACAGACTGAGCGGGTAACCGGTTAAAATCTGAGCAATCCCCCGCTGGGTTCCTAACCAAATATTGTTATCCCGATCAACAAACTGATTCAAAATATCCATTGACGGTAGTCCCGATTCAATAGTTAACGTTTGGACCCGGTTACCTTGGCGATCAAGGATAACGTAGCCAAAATTAGTAGCCAGTCCTATGTACACTTCATCAAGTAGTATTCCTTTTTCGGGATTAATATTTCTAAGATTGGCTTGGGTGGCGAAAGGCCGAACTTTATCGTCTTTAACTAAGAAAAGCTGATCATCGTTAGTTCCGGCTAGCAGCGTGTTATCATCCCAATCTAAGAGATACTGAATACGTTTTTCTTTGAATAATTTTTGTTGCGATGCCGGATAAAAACGTTTGCCCTGCCACCTTACTAATCCGCTATTTCCTAGCTGAGTGTATATTTCATCGTTAATAAGAAATAGTCGATTTAGCCCTTCTTCAAAGGTATACGTAGAAAATTTTTCTCCTTCCCAGATAAATAAATAATTATCGGTTTGAAAAAAAACCTTATTCTCTAACGGAATCGTGCTACGCACCCGCCCAAAATTCTGTTGCTCAGCCGGTAGTTTAGAAAGCAGCGAGATGAACTCCATTTGGTTCGCCTCATCAATATTTAGGTATCCTAAATCACCGTCACCGCCAATATATAATGTAGAATCTTCAGCAAACTCCATAGAGCGCACGTGGCTGCGATTAGAAAGGGTAATCAGTTGCCAATGCTCATTATCGTAGGCCAGCAGCCCGTCTCCGTTGGCGAAGAACATGCGTCCGTCAGGATGCTGGGCAATATCCCAAATTTGCTCGTGTGCCTGGTACTCCTGCGGTGAGTAGTTACGAATTAGTGGCAAGCCCTTACGGGGGGCAAAGGGGGAATCATAAACCTGGCCTATTACCCTACTGCTACTAACTAGCAGCCCTAACAACATACCGATTTGGAAGACGAACCGTGTCATAATTTTCTTCCGTTGAGGGTGTATAGCATTCTAATTAAAGGCTTTTTTTTGATAAATCATAAAATATACATTTACGGCTTACTATTCTCATTCTATAGGTTGAGGCAATGAAAGCAGGTTTGCCCGCTCCGTACTTCTACCTATTATTCGGATTAGTCGCTAAAGTTGTAACCCTTCCAAATTACGCGAATGACCCTATGATCCGTACTGTTCTTAATAATTACCACGGATCAGATATAGCACGTACCTCTGGATTTAATAAACATTTACGATAGTTTCTATTCACCTTTGCACTTTCACATGGCTCCTAACACCATGTACCTTGTCATTTGTTTGTTCATTTGGACATGGTTCCGATTTGCTGTCCTTGCTTTACTGTTAGAGAACTGAATTTATCCTTCTGAAACAATAGTAATACAGTTGATCCACCATAAGCAAAATGACCTAGCTTTTCACCTTTCTGTACAGATATTTCTTTTCCATTTTGGATTCCTTTGAACTTGTTTTCAAAAACAACTGATCCTATTGTTTGCAATCCTATGGGGATTACAGCAATATATCCATATTGTTCCGTCTCTATAATAAAATAACCGTGTCTAAAAT
>CAKZYJ010000217.1 GCA_937884755.1 uncultured Flammeovirgaceae bacterium | reverse complement strand
CTGCTCAAAGTGCCGATCCAGGAGCTCCCGGTCTTCGTTGGTCAAGTTCATACAAGTACTCTTTTAAAGTTTCTTTCTGTGCCGGTAGCAACGACTTTTCAATAGTTTGAATACACTGCCGTTTTTTTACTTTTACCGTCTCTTTATTCTTATATCCCAACTTTTGGGCAATGGTTAACATATCGAGGCGATTAAAATAAAAAAAAGTTAAGATTGAGGCGCAAGGGTCACCCAAATTGCGTAAAACCTCATCTACTGCCTCACTCAATTTTTCTAATGGGTCACCTTGATCTTGCGTATCGGTGTCAGATACGGGTGCCATCATAGGAGCAGGACGGGTAAGTTTCTTCATCCATAGGTTTTTGGCGGTGACATAAAGAAAACCACCAATTTTTCCTTCACCATCGTAACGATACGCTTCGCTGAGCACTTTCTGGTAGAAAATTACTTGAGCTTCAGCAAACACATCTTCCGCATCTTCAATAGCCCCACTGTTCGAAAGCACGTACTTTCGAACGCTAGCAAAATGACGGCTAAGTTCATTGAGCACCTCGTAGTTTCCAGCTTTGATTTGATTAATGATTTCCTGGTCTTTCATCGTAACCCCGGTATTGCTGATTATACTTGCTGTGCAAAAGTAAGATCATTCGGCAAATAATGGGCAATGAGCCGTAAACAATGAACAAAGCTTTAAAAATTCGGGCTCGCCAGAAACGTACAATAAGAAACGAATATTTGTAAGAAATTAGGTTTTTGCCATTGGTACTGGCACTCATACTACAAAAAAAGCTGCTGCCAATATTGGCAGCAGCTTTAGTATTTTTAAGCAGTATCCTGCTAAAACGATAAATCAGAAAGGTTAGAGAAAGGCACTTTTATATTAGGTTTAGATTCATACCGCGCGTTGTTTGACACTGTTGCTGGAATAAAGAACCCACCCTCAATATCAAACGGATTAGAAACAATATTTAATTCTTCGTTAACTATCTCTACTTCTACAGCTTGCCCTTTGAATACAACACTGTAGATGCCGTTAGTACCGGTAGTGCCAACTTCTGTCTGGGCTTCAGATACTATGTAGATGCGTCCTCGGTTAACTATCATTATGTACGGAAATACATTAGCATCACTTGCTCCTGGCGAGTACGGATGTTGGCCGGGGCTAATAGTACCAGGATTAGTAGCGTTGAAAGCAATCGCGGTGATTACACCTTCTACATTATCGTCACCATCTCGGTCATTGGCTGCGTCTTGGTCGGCATAATAATACTCAGTAGTATATGCTCCCGCATCGTTAGCTTGACTGGCAGTTTCTGCTCCTATGTAGAGCGGAAACTCAAAGTTACCGATCTCAGAAGAAATACGTCCAACTACCTCAGTTGTCTGACCTCCACCACCGGGCGTTGTTGGATCATTGGTGCCCCCGCCAGGGGTAGTTGGGTTTGTTGGAGTCGTTGGGCCACCACCACCACCTAATCCACCCAAGTCGGGTAGACCAGTCGTTGGGTTCTGATTGTCAGGGGTAGTAGGTACCGGATCATCTGCTTGCGTGCAAGCACTAAAGATTACTAAAAGTGCGAATGCGAATAATTTGGCGAAGTTGAATAATGATGTAGTTTTCATGACTTTGTTTGCGTTTTGGTAATACATGACATGTTTTGGTATTGATTTGCGTTGTTTAAACTTTCGCTTACATATGCCATGAATAGAAGAGAGGTTAATAGAAGGAGAGAGAAAAATTTCGAAAAAGCGGGATAATGTGCAGACAACTCACTGAAAATCAGGACTTTTATATACTCAAACTTTTTTGAGCCACTCTGAAAAAAATACTCTTAGAATAGTTAGGGATTAGAATTATATCTACCATCAGAGGAAAGCCTGCCTTTTATCATATATTAAATCACTGGCACTTCATCCCGGATTAGGAGAGTGGAAATATCCTGCGAAGTGCAATATTCAGGTAGAGCGGTCTCTTGGACAATCGTTCCATCCAACCTGTTTAAAAAAATTTTCTCAAAGTCGTTAACCTTGAGTAGAGTGACCGGATACTAGGGTGAATTTCAATAATAAAGACCTTGACTAAACCTTAGTAATTATGAAAAATTTATTAGCCATCATCGTTCTTTTCTTCAGTGTTTCACTGGTTTATGCCCAGTCTGAAACTAACAAAACTAAAATTCACGTGAACCCTAAAGTTGGGGTACATTTCTCATCCCTATCTACCGAAACTGCCGAGCAAGGCAGTCGAGTGGGCATGAATATCGGGATGGATATGCAAATTAAATCCAGTAAGAAAAGCTGGTTCTTTTGGCAGCCTGGTTTGCATTATTACCGCACCGGAGCTACGCTCTTAAACGAGAATACAACTCAGCAGGATATGGACAACCAGATTCATTTCAGTACTTTAAAAACTCCGGTAAGTGGAGGCATGTACCTAACTGGGTCTGACGGTATTCTACGAATTCGGGTCAACGCTGGCATTACCCCTACGCTGATGCTCGGTGTACAGGAGAATGAGTACGGGCTAACTAAAGAAGCCTTTCGCGGAGCTACCCTGGGATTGAACGGAGGATTAGGTATTGAGGTATTATTCGTTACTCTTGATCTGAATTATGAGCATGGCTTCACCCCTATGCTAGTAGGAAACAACGGTACCAACGGAGTACTCACCATCTCGGCTGGTCTCCGGTTTTAAAATATTCGCCTCAGTGTTATCTACCGATGCTTCTGGTCTTCAGGCCAGAAGCATTATTTTTTACAAGATTCTGCTAAAAGCTTAAACGCAGATACCAAAGCCCGGGCTTCTTCAATGGTGTTAGCTAGTAACTCTACTTCGTTCTCGTACCCTTCCACCTCACCATCTTCTATTTCCCGAACCAGGTCCCGTTCGGCAGTGGTGGTTAGCGTCACCATAACGTTACTACTCTTGGTATCAAACGCGATACGTCGCGGATTAATGTCAGCCATATTCCACTCAAAGACCTTCTCTTCACCTTTATCGTCATCAATAAGGGTATACGTCAGTAGGCATTGATTATCGAGACCGGAAGTAAGCGTTTGCTGATAGCGATCATCACCATCGTTTACGGCGCCAATATTAGATTGTAAAAACTGCAAGGCCGTGCTCGGGGTTGGACTTCCCCCTGCCATCAGGAAGAACAAATCTTGCTGATTTTCTTGAGCCAACGACACTAGTTGTCTCAAAGCACCCACCCAACGGCGAGCGTCATCAATAGTGGATGCCCGAATAACAATTTCGTCGGTGAACCCGTCAACCACATCGTCTTCCCGCTCTTGTACCAGATCGCGTTCCGCTTCCGTCTTCATCTCGATTAAAACCTCGCTGCCTTTAGTATCAAAATCCACAGTACGAGGATTAATATCAGCGGGGTTCACTAAATACGAAAGCTGTTCGCCGTCACTTGCCTCAATAACATCGTAGCGAAGCTGCTGAGAGGCTGCATTGTAAGAAAAGGCCTGTTCGTAGGTTTCTTTTTCTAGAGCTACTTCCCCAACCATATTGGTGAGGTAAGCTACGGTTTGGTTCATGTCTGGATTAACCACGCCCGGCAGAAAAGAATTATCGTACCGCTGCTCAGCGCCAGCGATTAAACTTTTTAATGCTTTCTCTAGCACTCGTGCCTGTTCAATGTCAGTAGCTCTAATTTGTAGTTCATGATCGTAATTGTCGGGTTCGCCATTCTCAAATACTTGAATAAGATCTCTGCCACCAATTGTTTCTAACGATACCCATACGTCGCCTCGCTTGGTATTAAATGATACGCTTTGTTCATTAAAATCAACCATATTGGCTACGTACCGATAGCTCTCGCCTTCGTTCGTATCCTCCCATTCGTAAGTAATCACTGTGGGAAGTGCCGAGTTGTAAGTAAACGATTGCTCAATAGCACCTTCGTTGGTTGCTATTTCCCTAATTTCGGAGGTTAAAAAACCTAAAGACTCCTCAAAAGAGGGATTTGCCTGGCCGTTTATCAAAACTTCATTGCTTTGCTGACCGCAAGATTGAACTACCTCCTTAAATGCTTGCACAATCTCCCGGGCGTTTTCAATGTCGGTTGCATAAAACTTAAAACCATCGCTAAATTCCTTAGCCTCCCCATCTTCAAAAACTTGGACTAAGTCCCTTCCCCCCCGCGTTTCTACTTCTACCAAAATCTCTCGGCTACGGGTATCGAACCGGATTTTCCGGTCGTTCAGGTCGGTCGCATTGACTTTGTAGGTGGTTTCCTCGCCATCGTCAGTGTCATAGATGGTGATCGTGAGCAAACAGTTATTCTCAGTCGCGTAGGTAAAAGACTGTTCGTACACGTCATCTTTTATCTGAACATCTTGTACAACTTGGCTAAGTGTAGTCCAGGCTTGTTGGGCTGCAACTGGGTAAGCCAGAAGCAGCCCTAGAAGATAGGCTATGTTAAACTTTATCATTTCCTAAGATGCAGAATTTGCAGTTGGATAACGACTCAATCAAAGCCAAGTGACAAGATTAAAATCTTGCTGATGGGGAAGTAGCTCGTTTTGAGGAAAAATACGGAATCCGTACTCGTATACCCCTGAAAAAGAAATTTGCGTATTGCTAGTATA
This sequence comes from uncultured Flammeovirgaceae bacterium, assembly GCA_937884755.1. GTDB lineage: Bacteria > Bacteroidota > Bacteroidia > Cytophagales > Cyclobacteriaceae > Tunicatimonas. Next base: position 13,877 of record CAKZYJ010000217.1, on the reverse strand, counting down.
CTTCACCACTGTTCCTACTCCTTCCGGAAGGTTTTCTCCATTACTGAGTTTTTTGGTTCGCTTTTTAGTCAGCGTATTAACCAGTACTACGTTGTTCTTGCCGTTCTTCCGACGGGAAATGAGTAGTTCTACGTCTACATCTTCGGGCTCCAAATCTCGAATGTCCAGTACAATTTCAGCTTTAAACTGTTCACCCAGCGGCAGCGGGTCATTCGCGAAATCATAAACCGACTTCTCCAACACTTGAATCTGACTCCATTCACTAGAAACTTTTCCTTTCCACTCGGCCAGCTTTTTTGCGCCTTGGTTACTAGACTTTACGATTTTCTCATGCTGCTCACCCAGCTTATGGTAGAAACGCTCGTGATAGTCATCCATCATACGCTTCATGGTAAATTCTGGAGCGATATAAGAAATTGTGTTCTTGATCCGCTGTACCCACTTTTCCGAAACTCCATCCTCGTTTCGCTCGTAGTACTGCGGAATTAGATCATGTTCTAGAATGGAATAGATAGTAGCAGCATCTAACTCATTTTGTACATCCTGGTCTTCGTAGGCACGCTCTTCCGGCAGTGCCCAACCAGCGTCGGCTCGATAGCCCTCCGCCCACCAACCGTCCAACACACTCAGGTTCATGGTTCCGTTCAGCGTCGCCTTCATACCACTGGTGCCTGAAGCTTCCAACGGACGAGTGGGAGTATTTAACCACACATCCACTCCTTTCACCATTCGGCTGGTGATTTCCATATCGTAGTCTTCCAGAAATACTACTTTGCCCAAGAATTCGGGCTTACCGGATACTTCCACAATCCGCCGAATGAGCTCCTGCCCACCCTGGTCGGCGGGATGAGCTTTTCCGGCAAAGATGAACTGTACCGGATAATCAGGGTTATTCACAATTTTGGCCAGCCGATCAATATCTCGGAACAACAGCTGAGCCCGCTTGTAGGTAGCAAACCGACGAGCGAAGCCAAACATCAAGGTATCCTCGTTGAAGGAGTTAATAATGTCTATTGTTTTCTGGGGCGACTCGTGGCGCTTCTGCATACTACGCTCCACACGCTTTTTCACTGTTTCAATCAGCTTTTTCTTCAGCCCTCGCTTTAAACTAACCAACTCCAGATCATTCACTTGCTGAATCTTCTCCCAGTATTTAACCTCCGATTGATTCTTGTGGAAGTTTTTGCCGAAGGTTTTGGTATACAATTCCTGAAATTCCTGAGAAGTCCAGGTGTAATAGTGTACCCCGTTGGTCACGTAGCCAATATGCAGTTCCTCTGGCTCAAAGCTCGGATATAACTTTTGAAACATATTGCGAGAAACTTCGCCGTGAATTTTACTCACTCCGTTCACCTCCTGGCTTAGGTTTACCGCCAGATGACTCATAGAGAATTCTTCACCTCGGTTGTTAGCGTCAATGCGACCCAAGGCCATAAACTTCTCCCAAGGCAGACTCATAGAGTTCGTGTAATCGGACAGGTAAGGCCACAGCATTGCTTCCGCAAAGCTATCGTGCCCCGCCGGCACAGGAGTATGTGTAGTGAAGAGAGAGGAAGATCGAATAATCTCAACCGCCTGGGGATAAGAAAGACCAGCTTTTACCAGCATACGCAAGCGTTCCAGGCCATTAAAGGCCGCGTGCCCTTCATTTAAATGATATATATCCGGAGTTATTCCCAACTTTTGTAAAGCCCGCATACCTCCAATTCCTAAGAGTAATTCCTGCTTCAGACGATTTTCCCGGTCGCCGCCGTACAGATGGTGGGTAATTACCCGGTCACTGTCCTGATTTTCATCAATATCGGCATCTAGCAGATAAAGCGGTATTCTTCCAACCTGTGCTTTCCATAGCTTAGCTGAGAGAATCCGTTCGGGTAGGTCTATCCGAATTTTCACCCAGGTGCCATTTTCGTCTCGCACCGGTTCTATTGGCAAATAGGTGAACCGCTGCGGATCGTAAAGAGCGAGTTGTTCGCCGTAATGAGACAATCCCTGCCGAAAATAACCATATCGGTACAGTAAGCCCATTGCAACCATGTCTACGTTCTCGTCGCTGGCTTCTTTAAGATAATCGCCAGCTAAAACACCCAACCCGCCTGAATAAAGCTTAAGGGAGGAGTGCAATCCGTATTCCATGCAGAAGTAGCCAACCTTAAGAGGTGAACGGCGTTTCTTATCACCCATATACTTCTTAAACTTAGCCTCTACTGCTGCAAACTGCTTCATAAAGGCATCATCCTCCAACAGCTTTTCGTAATGTTGGTAATCCAGGTTATCCAGTAAGGCAATTGGGTTCTGACGGTACTTTTCCCATTTCTCCGGATCAATGCTACGAAAAAGATTAGTGGCTTCGTAGTTCCACGACCACCATAGATTCTTAGAAAGGTCTTCTAGCCCTTTTAGCTTTTCAGGAATCTGAGATTGTATGTATAACCGCCTCCAGTGCGGGGTAGCACCTTCGGTAGTAGTAAGCTGGCTCATAGTTATTCGTTTTTTTAATTGTGGTGAGTAAATGAAAAAATTTAACGTTGTAATCTGTACTGCCTACGGAGCAACCGGTTGCGTAGCCTGGTCAAACTCCTCAATAAGCTTACCAGTCCTGATTATTTCAGCAACGTTCCAGGCTTGTGAGATGGCTCCTCGGGGTGCGTGGGGGGCATCTCCATCATAAATTTCTGAGACACTACTGATACCATGTTCCGGCATCGTTTCCTCAAATCCCCGGTAGAGTTCGGTAACATAAGAGAGGGCCTCGTCCCGTTCATGGACTTTTAAATATGCCTCTACGTAGTGCCCGATAAGCCAGGGCCACACCGATCCCTGATGATAAGCCATCCGTCGCTGAGCCTGAAGTCCTTCGTAGGTTCCTTGGTAGTGTTCATCTTTAGGCGAAAGGCTTCGTAGCCCCCGGGGAGTTAACAAATGATCCTGCACTACATTCAGTATGCTAGTGATTTGAGTATCATCGAGTGGTGAATAGGGTAGCGAAGCCGCTAGAACCTGATTAGGTCGCACTGACCAATCCTTTGATTTCTGATTGCTGGAAACAACGTCTGCCAGATATCCTCGCTTTTTATCCCAAAAAAGCTTTTGAAAAGACATTTTGATCTTCTTCGGAATGTCTTTCCACTCACTCAGTATTTTTTTCCCCTCGGTAGAGCGAGGGCCAGCGATGTCCAAGGTAAAACTCACGGCATTGTACCACAGGGCGTTCACCTCAACCGGAAAACCCGAGCGGGGCGTTACTGGCTTGCCATCCACGTAGGTATCCATCCAGGTTAAGGCCACTCCTTCAGCCTCACCCGAGAGGAGCCCATTTTCCTGCATTTTTATATTGTACTCGGTTCCATCGCGGTAACTCTCCAGTATCTCGCGCATGGCTCTACCGTAGGTCTTCCACACTGCCTGTCGATCGCCAGAGCGCTGGGTATAATGCTGCAAAGCCCAAAAGAACCATAGCGGAGTATCAATAGCCTCGAAAGAAACCTGAGAGTCATTGTATTTCCAGAATGGAAAAAATGCTCCCTCCCGATACTTTAACATAGTATCTAAAACAGCCTTAAAGCTCTTCAGATCTTCATGAATGAGCGATAATCCAGGGATAGCGATGAAGGCATCGCGTCCCCCGCGGCGATAGCGTTGGTAGCTGGCAATCACATCGGTACGGTCGTACTTACGGGCCTCAGGAGTGCTGCGGGTTTTTAATACAAACTGCTCAGCCGATACCTTCAAGCAGTTCTCAAACGAACTCCGAGCAGTACGCTTGCGGGTCTGATTGTTAAACATCCGCAACAAGTTAGCTGACTTGATTTCTTCGGGACCTCCTGTAAAAAGTACTACATCTCCCTTATTCGCTTTTACTTCAAAGTAACCAGGAACATATAAATCCTCTTGGTACTGCCCACCGAGTTCAAAGTCTTCGGTATACTCAATGTTGTAATACCAGTTGTTTGCTGCAACAAAATGGCTATCGTTGCTGACCTGCATAAAAAATGGCTGATAATCAGTGTAAAGCTGTATGCTTATTCCATCTTCTATCGAGTCGTAGTTGCCCTGAATATTGTCGTTGGTTCGGCTAAGCTGGTTCACGTTACGAAATGCCAGGAAAGGTGATAGGCGAAGTACGATTTCCTGTGGTGCCTTTTCAATGACATACCGCATGAGAATACGATGCTCATGCTCTACTAGCAGAAATTCGCGAGTAATTACCACTTCCCCAATCCGATAAGTTGACTTGGGGATTGGATCTGCTGAAAAATCTCGCATGTACATGTACCCATTTGGACTGTACTGGTTGGGGTACTTGTGTACTCCTAAGTTAAAAGTAGCCCCGCCTACCACTACGGTTTCGTCAAGGGTAGAGAGGAGTACATGTACACCCTCTAATCCAGGCTGAGGTGCTACTAGCAATCCGTGGTAGCGCTTAGTATTGCAACCAATAATAGTGGTAGACGAATAGGCACCCGATTTATTAGAGCGTATTACCTCTTTGCTGAGCGAATAGGAAAGATTCAGTAGTTGCTTTTTATCGAACTGAATATAACTCATTCAATAGTATTAGTTTGGTTCTAGGTAAAGATCCACCTACTCAATTAAAGGCGGCAAGATAGTGTATTCAATTGGCCTAAGATGTGTACTGAATAAATTTTTTAGAGAATACGGGAAATCTTAGGATAACGCTAAATTAGTTACTGAAAATACTGATTTTTAACAAAAAAGTTTCTGTTTCATAAGAGAATTGATAATTCCAGACTCGATAAAAACCCAATAAGTCACTCGAAGCGATGAAATAAAGTACTTTATTCCACATATAATCTTAGAATAATTTAATTATTTCGAATAAATATTGTTACTTCGCACCCAACTTCTCTACATATTCCTGATCTGCCTTCTATATTTGCGTTTTCAGAAATAGAGTATGACTCAACATTCACAGTTTGTGCTTTCCGAAACCGCTTCGGTGGCGCATCAGTTTTTGGCAGATTTGCGGCAACCTGAAGTTCAGTCGGATCGGATGCGGTTCCGGAGAAATCTGGAGCGAATCGGCGAAATTCTGGCTTACGAACTCTCTAAAGTCCTTTCTTACGAAAGTAGCCAAATTGAAACTCCCTTAGGTACTGCCCAAGCTTCACTCCTTAAACAACAACCAGTGCTTGTTTCAGTACTACGGGCCGGTTTGCCGTTACATCAGGGAGTCTTAAACTATTTTGACTTAGCTGATAACGGTTTTGTAGGTGCCTACCGCCAAGTAGATCAAACTGCCGATTCCGGTTTTACCATCCAGTTTGATTACGAAAGCATTCCTGATTTGCAGAATCGCCCGTTGATACTTATTGACCCGATGCTAGCCTCGGGTAGAACGCTGGTAAAAGCAGTAAAACAACTAAAACGATACGGTAATCCCTCCCAGGTCCATATCGTGAGTGTTATCGCAGCCCCCGAAGGTATAACTAACTTGAAAAACGAGCTAGGGGAAAATTTTTCATTATGGCTAGGAGCCATTGATGATCATCTTAACGAAAAGTCGTATATCGTTCCTGGTTTAGGAGATGCAGGCGACTTAGCTTTTGGTTTAAAAAAATAATCGGCTTACATGATTGTAGATATAGGAATACTCTTAGCAGGTTTAGTAGTACTAATTGCTGGTGGAGAGTTTTTAGTACGTGGATCGGTAAGTATTGCTTTACGGTTGAAAATTTCACCGCTGGTAGTTGGACTGACCGTAGTTGCGTTCGGTACATCAGCGCCAGAACTATTCATCAGCGTTCAGTCCGCACTTTCCGGTAGCCCAGATATTGCGATGGGTAATGTAGTTGGCTCCAATATCTGTAATCTGGCCCTAGTACTAGGGCTTACTGCTTTCATTACTCCAGTTCCGGTTCAGAAAGACACCATGCGTATCGACTGGCCGGTAGCGATGGGTAGTTCATTACTGCTGTTTGGGTTAGTTCAGGGGAATATCATCACTCGCTGGGAAGGCATCTTATTTATTCTCATTTTAGCTAGCTATACCTTCTTCGTTATCTGGAAGTCGCGAAAAGATACTAAAAGCCTGGAAGCTCAAGCCGGAGACTTAGACGTGCCGGATGGACCAACCGCTAGCATTTGGAAAGACCTGCTCTTTATTGCAATCGGAATTGTAGGACTCACGCTGGGATCAAACTGGTTTGTATACGGTGCGAAGGAATTAGCTATCGCGTTTGGAGTTAGTGAGCGAGTAGTAGGCATAACGTTAGTAGCACTTGGTACCAGCTTACCTGAATTGGCCACTGCAGTGGTAGCAGCGGTACGAAAAGAAACCGATATTGCGATGGGTAATCTTATCGGCTCTAATATTTTTAATATTCTTTCAATTTTGGGTTTCACCAGCATTATTGCTGAAATACAGGTAAATGACTTAATCATTCAATCGGATATGATCTGGATGCTTCTGGTTACTTTCGTAGTTTTTCCAATGATGCTTTCGCGTCGGAAAATTGATAAAATTGAAGGAGTTATTTTATTGAGTTTTTACGGTTATTACATCTTTTCGGTCTTTAGCCCCTGAATAATAACTAATGATGAATGGTTGGTGTTGATTCATGACAAATGCATATACTGGCTTTACAACTGTAGGTTGAAGATGCATAATGCCGGTTAGTCGTCTTTTTTGGTTCATAGTCTTTATTTCAGGTTTTTGAAACATTACGTGCAATATCTGTATTGATTTTCTGACAATCATTACTCACAATTCATCAATATTTGTGCGCTATCTCTACGTTTTTCCTCATCCTGATGACGAATCTTTTGGCCCGGCAGGAGCGATGCATCATCAGCTTCAGCAAGGCCACGAAGTATATTTGCTCACGCTCACTAAAGGCGGAGCTACCAAGCAGCGGCACAGGTTGGGTTTAAGTATTGAAGAGATGAGTGAAGTACGATATCAGGAGATGCTGGAAGTAAAGAAAACCCTGGGTTTAACCGGTATGACCGTACTGGACTTGCCCGATAGCGGGCTTAAATATATGGACCCGCGGGAAATTGAGCGAGTAGTTACCGACCATATTCGAGAAGTAAAGCCCGATATATTGGTCTCCTATCCAGTACATGGCATTAGCGGATTTCATGATCACCTAGTCATGCATGCGGTTGCCAAACAAGTATTTCTGGCTTTGCGAGATGAAGGCGTGCCTTACCTCAAGCGTCTGGCATTTTTTACTATCCCTTACGAAGGCGACGGAACATTCAAAAAAGGCAATGATTTTATTATAAAGCAGTCGTTGCCCGATGAAATTGACTGTTCAGTAAGTCTTGATGAAGCAAATATTGATGCTTTAAAAGCTTCCCTAGACTGTTATAAAACCTACCAAAGAGTTATTGAAAAGGCACAGGTAAAAGAACTGATAGGGGATGCAATCCACTTTGAACTGTTCCAGGAATCTTTTAACCCTCGACTCATCGATTTAGCTGACCAACTGCCTAGCTAACATTCTTGACCGTAACCATCTGTTTACTGCAAGGTTAATCCGAGATGTCTGAATCATCTTTTGACTACTCTCTAGACTTCGACATAATTAACTTCCGGGAGCAACCCGGACTGCACAGGATTGGTAGAGGAGAGTAAGGTATGCTGTCGGTCAAGCCATATAAATAGGTTTTGGCATTCTCACTCCAAATGATTGAATAGCCGAAAAGCTTTCGTTATTTTCAGGACTTAAGCTGAATACTACTTATGAGAATTACGTACCTTACCCTCGCTGGCACTTTGGGTGCCTTCCTATTTTCTACTTGCCAACACAATTCCCTTGAATCTTCCGAAGATCAAAAAGGATTAAGCACCCTGGAGGTGATGGAAGGATTTCAGGTAGAGCTATTTGCCGCAGAGCCACTCATTGCAGACCCGGTAGCGATGGAGATTGATGAACAAGGGCGACTATACGTAGTTGAGATGCACGGTTACCCACTGGATACTGAAGGCTCCGGAAAAGTGAAGCTGCTAACGGATACTGATCAGGACGGATTGCCAGATAAGAGTACCACCTTTGCTGAGGGACTAATACTGCCTACTGGCATTATGCGTTGGAAACAAGGGGTGCTGGTTACCGATGCTCCCAATGTGTTGTATCTTGAGGATACCAATGATGATGGAATAGCCGATGTACGTGAAGTGGTACTTACGGGATTCGCTCGCTCTAACCCACAGCATAATCTGAACAGCCCGATATACGGGTTGGATAATTGGATCTATCTGGCTCACGAAGGGACTATTTCTACCAAGTTTTTCCATGATCAGTTTGGTGGAGAGGGCGAAGAAATTCGTTATCCTGCGAATCCAAATGTCCGGCTACCGGTTAACGCGGATGGCCTCAATGTTCGCTTCCGCCCCGACGTACAGGCCCTGGAGATGATGTCGGGCGAATCTCAGTTCGGCCATACTTTTGATCCCTGGGGACATCAGTTACTTAATAGCAATGCCCACCATCTTTTTCATGAGGTACTACCCTACCGCTACCTTACTCGTAATCCTAATTTAAGCGTGCCCTACGCAGTTTCCTATCTGCCTTCTTACGGACTGGGAGTAGAGGTATTCCCGATCACCCAAAATCCTGAGCATCAGTTACTCACTGATGTTGGCACTATTACTTCTGCCTGCGGAGTAACCTGGTATCAGGGCGGTATCTTTCCTGAGAAATTTAATCAGGTTACTTTCGTAGCTGAACCAGTCCATAACCTGGTGCATGCCGATGTGATCAAATCTAAGGGAGCAACCTTTACCGCCGAACGATTACTTGCCGAACGGGAGTTTCTAGCTTCCACTGATAGTTGGTTCCGTCCGGTAAACTTTTACGTGGGGCCCGATGGGGCACTATACGTGATCGACTACTACCGTCAAATCATTGAACACCCGGAGTGGATGAGTGAGGAGATCAATCAGTCTGGAGCACTCTACAATGGTACCGACCAGGGAAGAATCTATCGGATTGTGCCGGAGGGAAAACCCGTTGAGAGTTTCTTTGGTCAACTGTCGCTAGACCAAAAATCTGATGTAGAATTGGTCTCTTTGTTGGAAAACGAAAATTTATGGTGGCGTAGAACGGCTCAACGGCTACTGGTAGATCGAGAGGCGTTGGAAGCACTTCCTCCTTTGCGAACGTTGGTGGCGGAAGGCAGTACCCCTCAGAGCCGCTTACATGCTTTATGGACGTTGGACGGAATAGGTGAGCTTAGGCAGGAAGAAATTGAATCAGCGTTGCAAGATTCAGAGGCTGGAGTGCGAGAAAATGCTATTAAGCTTGCCGAAATGCACTGGAACAAATACCCTAGTCTGCAACAGCGTATTTTAACCCTTCAGGATGACCCCAACTCGAAAGTACGATTCCAGCTCCTACTGACGCTAGGTTCACTTGAAAGTCCCGAAGCAATTGAGGTACGAGAAACCCTGCTGATGCAAGATATTTCTGACGAATGGGTGCAATACGCTGCATTAAGCTCTCCGCAACCCGCATCAACCTGGCTTACCTTTGCTCGAGCAAATCTTACCGAAAATCAGGATGAAAGCAGCGTAGCTTTTTTGATAAAGGTGGGTAAACAGATCAGTCAATCAGACGATATAGCCGAAGTACAACAACTAATTCGGCAGGCGTCTAGTGGAGATTCTGGTAATGGCTGGTGGCACGCTGCACTTCTGGAAGGATTAGCTCAAGGATTAGATGAATCTGATAACTTTTCAGCTAATCTATTAACTGAGAAAAAACTTCTACTAAGTAATGTTCGTACGAATTGTGCATCTGACTTACGTCAGGCTAGTTTAAAAGTGCTTACTAAACTAGGACAATTACCGCCACTTGAATCTCGTCAGGCTAGCAACCGAGCAAAAAAAGCCGTCACCTCAACTTCGGCATCTCCCGAATGGCAAAAAGATGCTTTAGCTTTTTTGGGAATAGAAAATCCCGATCAGTATCAGGATGAGTTTGTAGCAATGCTTAATCCTACCTACCCCAATGAGATTCAGCAGCAAGCTTTACAAAGCCTGAGTGAAACTGATGGCACAGCCCCGTGTAGTATTCTACTTGATCGCTGGAATTCGCTGACCCCTTCAGTCCGTGATCAGGCGGTTAATGTATTTATGAAAGGTTCTGACCGAACCCATATGTTATTAGCCGCAGTACAGGAGAATCAAATTGATCCGTCTACAGTAGGCTGGCGACGTACAGTTCATCTAATGAACCACGATGACGAAAGCATCAGAACCACCGCCCGTAGCATTTTCGCCAGCAGTGAAACTGCCGGTGGATCAACTGAAAAGTATGCAACTTCTCTCTCCCAAGAGGGAGATATACTAAATGGTGAGACGGTTTATCAGCGTAGTTGTGCTACCTGTCACCAGTTGAAAGGAGAAGCAGGAATCGCCTTTGGCCCGGACTTATCTACGGTCAGAAATCGCTCCAAGGAGGCCATTTTAACCGATATTCTTCAGCCCAACCGATCTATTGCCGACGGCTACGAACTATGGGAGGTAAAACTCACTGATAAGACAACCCAAACGGGAATTATATCGTCAGAAACACCAGCTACTATTACTTTGGCTGATCTTTCGGGAGAGGAAACCACGATAGCACGAAAATCCATTTCCCAATTAACTGCTTTAGCTTATTCGGGTATGCCAGAAGGCTTAGTTAACCAACTTAGCAAAGAAGACGTAAACGATTTACTGACTTACCTCAAACAAAATTAGGGTGTAGCGATTATTTGATTCTGATGGGACTAGTTAGTTATACGCGGTGATTTGTCATTACTAGTATAGTAAAGAATGCCTATCAACCCTAAAACTGTGTAGTGACAACTAAATCAAACAAACTATCCATTGTCCATCGCCCGCATAGCGTCCATCCACCGTGGACACGGCGGCAACCCGGTATCAATTTTCAAATAGTACTATATTATGTTCACTGGAATTATAGAAAATGTTGGTCAGGTGATAAATATCACTACTGAAGGAGGTAACAAACATTTTGAACTCTTTAGCAGTATAGCTTCAGAACTCCGGGTAGATCAAAGCCTATCCCATAATGGGGTTTGTTTGACCGTAACAGAAGTGCTGGACTCTACCTACAAAGTCACAGCCGTGAAAGAGACGCTGAAACGAAGTAATTTGGGCGAACTAACCAACAAATCGAAGGTTAACCTGGAGCGCTGTATGCCCGCCAACGGTCGTTTCGACGGTCATATTGTGCAAGGGCACGTAGATCTGACGGGCACCTGTGCTTCAGTTGAAGACCAAAACGGAAGCTGGTTATTTCGCTTCGAATATCAACCGATTTCACCCGATCAGATCGTAGTTGATAAAGGGTCCATCACTGTGAACGGAGTCAGTCTAACCTGCTTTGATGTTTCCGATTCTGGCTTCAGCGTGGCAATTATTCCGTATACCTACGAGCATACTAACTTCAGAAACCTTCAACCAGGAGATACGGTTAATCTAGAATTTGATATCATCGGAAAATATATCAGTAAGATTCTCCGGCAGCAGTAAATTTATTATTGGTAACGGTAAGGTAAAGCAGCTACCAGCCGTACTCGGTATTGTTGATACAGTTTGTAAATCATCCAAGCTAATACAACTCCGATAATCGCCCCCACTATAATATCTAAGGGATAATGTACTCCTACGTATACCCGGCTGTAAGATACTACAGCCGCCCACCCAAAGCCTAAAGCAAACCAGAAGCTCCAACTCTGAAAAAAAAACCAGAGCGTAGCCGCTAGCCCGAAGGTATTGGCTGCGTGGGAAGAAGCAAAACCGTATTGTCCACCACAGCCCTTCACCAAATGCACAAAATGAGCAATGGTTGGATTATGGCAGGGGCGCAAACGTTCAAACGTGGGCTTCATAAAGCCGGAAGTCAACTGATCACACGCAGTGATAACCAACACCAGTACTAAGACGATGCGCACTCCCTCCCATCGGTACTTTAGGATTATTGCCACCACCAGTGCAGCGTATACCGGAAACCAAGTATACTTGTTGGTGATCCGATACATAATAGGATCGAGCCAGTTGGCATGAAAGCTATTTAGCCACAGGAAGATTTGCTGATCGGCTTCCAGAATTGCTTCAATCATTTCCCAAAAAGAAAAGAGGATGGTAACAAAACAATATATTGGGAAAAGTTACAGCATTATCAGCAAAGATAATCAATGGGGGGGTTAGAGACCCAGCCCATTTCGGAAGATGAATTGCTCATAGGCCGACTGAAATGCGTCTACCTCCGGCGATAGTTCTACGGCATATTCATAGCAGGTAAGCGCGTCTGCTAAGAGGTTGTTCTGTTCATAGAAGGAAGCTAGGATTAGCTTATCCAAAGCGCTCTCTTCTCCTGCAAATACTAGCTTAAGTTCTTTTAGCTCCTGCTCAATCAGTTCGGATTCATCGGGAGTCATATGTTTAATACCGTAGCTGCTCGATTGAATATCTTTTTGATTCTTCTTCTGCACACTCACGATTAATAGCCGCTCCGACGCAATAGGATCTTGGTTGAAATCTAACCACATTTTGGTATCGGTAGCATCTTCTACCATCAGCACCTCATCAAACATATTCTTGAATACTACCTCATAATCATCGGGTATCTGCTCTTCATCAATCCAACGAAGTACCACCTCCGGACTATACACATCTACTGAGTTAGGTAGAAACATTTTTAATTGACGGTTCTCAATAGAGCGGGTTGTTTCTTTAGTGGTTTTCTCAGGGTTAGTCACTGAGTTAACATAAGCATCAGCATACTTTTCGGCTACTTCTGAAGTACGGCTCTGCATCCGGGCGTGCAGACGAGATATTTCGTAAGTTCCCGATTTGGAATACGACAAAGTTTTTCCACTACGATGTACTAGTCCTAAATATCCCTCCTTTTCAATTTTCACCAAATGTTCTTTCGAAAGTTTTAGACCAATCTCGATAGGACGCCAATCATTCTCTTCCGCAAAGCGATAAAAAACTGAACCATCGCGTGCGAGTACATTAAAAGAATAGCTATCGTTTTGCCCCTGTAGAGGAAGGAAGGACAGATTCAAAACGATAAAAAACAGTAGACTTTTCATTGGTAGAAATCAAAAACGGACAATAAAGTAGGCTGATTAGGCACGTATTATTGGTAAAGTTATTAGGCTAGTATCTAAAAATTTCAAATGTTGATATACTCTGGTATAAAAGTATGAAATTAGAACGTATAGTAAAACAATTTGAGTACCTTTTACTTGGTTAAAACAAATATTTATTCATATAGTTCAATTTAAGAATTAAATCAACTTGTAATAGTACAATACTGAAACTTAGTAAGAAATTTCAACATGCGAATTTAAAAAGTATTACTATCACTTGATTAAGCTGTACTATTCAACAGGTATTCCCTCCTCAATGAATGGGTGTCGCTTAATTTACTAATTATTTTTAATTGACCACTCACTTTTCTTTTCAATTACTTTTCTTTAGAAAAATTTACTACTCTTAGCCATGAGGCGAAGAAAATTAACAATCGAACAGTATATAAATGAGATTAAGTCAGGGAACCGCTTTGCGCTCAGCCAAGCCATTACTCTTGCCGAAAGCCGATTGTTTGAAGATCAGAGTATTGCCAAAGAAATTATAGGCAAGTTACTTGCTACCACCGGTAATTCTATACGAATTGGTATTACCGGAGTACCGGGTGTCGGCAAAAGTACATTTATTGATCAGTTTGGAATACTGTTAATTAAGAGCGGATTTAAAGTAGCGGTGCTCAGTGTTGACCCTAGCAGCCAGCAGTCGAAAGGAAGTATATTAGGGGATAAAACTCGGATGAATCAGCTAAGCCTGCACCCCGAGGCTTACATTCGACCTACTGCGACCGGAAGTCATT
>CAKZYJ010000216.1 GCA_937884755.1 uncultured Flammeovirgaceae bacterium | reverse complement strand
GACCGTAAACGCTGGAACTATTTCGTTGAGCCCCGTCCTTCCGCTGGCTGATTTGCGACCAGAAACAACCAGAACCATAGAAGCTGGGTTTGACCTTCGATTCTTGGAGGATAATTTACGGTTTGACTTCACCTACTACCGGTCAAACACTTTTGATCAATTATTCCCCACTAATGTACCCGTGGCTTCTGGAGTGCGCAGCGTATTCTTGAATGGTGCCGATATTCAGAATCAGGGTATAGAAATCGTACTGGGTGTTACCCCAGTATCTACACCTACATTTTCATGGGATTTAACTGCTAACTTTGCTAGAAACGTTAGTGAAGTGGTTGAAATCACAGATGATGTTGACCTACTTATTCAGGGAGGTGGCTTCTTAAACGAGTACCAGATTAGAGCCGGTGAACCTTTTGGCACCCAGTATTCCCGTGGATTTGAAAGAGATGATGCAGGAAATGTTCTGATTGATTCTCAAGGTTTACCCATTGTTACTGCCGGTAAAACTGTACCAGTAGCTAATTTCCAGCCCGATTGGCTCATGGGAATTAGCAATACTTTCAAATACAAGAACTTCTCATTGCGGGCTTTGGTAGACATGCGCCAGGGTGGGCAAGTTACTGTATTTACGGAAGCCATCATGGCTGGCAGTGGTTTGCTTGAGTATACTGCTCAGGGAAGAGATGGATCATTAATTTTCGGCGAAAATATTTTCGGGGGCGAATCGGCGGTTTTAGTTGACGAAAACGGTGAGCCTACCAGCACTCCTAACAATATTGCGATGAATGCCGAAGACTTATGGAACCGATTAGGTGGTAGAAATACACCAGTAGGTGAGGCCTTTATTCGAGATGCCTCCAACATTCGCTTGAGAGAACTATCTTTTAGCTATAATGTGCCGGAAAGTGCACTGTCCGCACTTCCTTTCCGAAGTGCTAGATTTTCATTGGTGGGGCGAAATTTATTTTTCTTCACCAATAGAACGGAATATTTTGATCCCGAAGCGGTTCAGTCAGTAAATAATAATGCAGAAGGATTAAACTCTTTTGCGCTACCGACTACTCGCAGCTTCGGTGTATCAGTAAACCTTGGTTTTTAATTATAAATTAAAATGAAGATGAATCGTACTATAGTATGTATTGCAGCTTTATCCATTTTCTTTTTGGCTAATAGCTGTACCGATGATTTTACGGAGCTAAACACCGACCCTAAGAATCTGACCGTAGACAACCTCACGCAAAGTGAGTATGGTGCAGTAGTTAAGGCTGCTCAGTACTCCCCAGCGTTTTTAGGTAGCCCAGGACCGTTTCAGCTCACTCAGTCTCTCTTCTCCGATATTTACGGCGGATACTTTGCAACTACCGCCCCTAACTTCAACTCTGATAAATTTATCTTAGTAGGTGGCTGGCTCAATGGAGCTTTTAACTCCTTTTACGCCAACGCTGCCCCTCAGATTAAATATGTTGAGGACTTTGCCGCTGATAATGGGTTTGATCTGGAAAATGCGATGATGAAAGTATGGCGGGTATGGTCATATCACCGAATGACGGATTATTGGGGACCTATACCTTATTCTGAATTTGGAAACGGAGAGCTGTCCGTTCCTTATGACTCACAGGAAGATATTTATCGGGATTTCTTCACCACCTTAGATGAAGCGATTTCGGTACTACAAAGCAACGCTGGAGCTAATTCCTTCTTAGGTGGAAATGACTTGGTCTATGGGGGTAACGCTGACCAGTGGTTAAAATTTGCTAACACCATGCGTCTTCGTCTAGCTATTCGGGTAAAGTACGCAGACCCTACTTTAAGCCAAACTGAAGCGGAGAAAGCGGCTGCATTAGGGCAATTTATTGACGATAATGCTGATATTGCAACTATAGAAACTAACCCGGATTTTAGAAACCCCTACAATACCATCACTCAGTGGGGGGAATTCCGCATAAGTGCCGATATGGAAAGCGTTCTTAAAGGATACGAAGATCCTAGAATGCAATTCTACGCTGCTCCTGCTGACGAGGCCGACCCATCTGACGATCCAACAGGAGTAGAATTTCCGTTTGAAGGCATGCGAAACGGACAGTCTCAAGTAGCTAAACAGGGTACAAATTTTAATGCTATTGCTTCTGACATGGCACCTAATTACACAGAAGCTGGCGCACCTGGGCCTAGCTACGTGGTCATGAATGCGGCGGAGTCATACTTCTTACGCGCTGAAGGTGCATTAGAAGGCTGGAATATGGGTGGAGGAACTGCTCAGGATTTCTATGAGCAAGGTATTGTTGTCTCTCACGTAGAATACGGTCTAGATGGAAACGATCTATCCGGCAACCCTTATGTACAAAGCACGAACACCCCTGCTTCTTACAATGGATCTGATCCAGCTCCTTCTGAAGTGCCCATTGCCTTTAATACTGGTGGCAGCACCGAAGAACAGCTTGAGCAGATCATTACTCAGAAATGGATATCGCTTTATCCTAATTCCCAGGAAGCTTGGGCTGAAAAAAGAAGAACAGGTTACCCTACCTTCTACGATCGTCTAAACACTGATGACCCTACTATTCCAGTAAATACTGTGCCACGACGCGTAACTTTTGTGGATGGCGAGTTTACCACCAATGCTGCGGCAGTTAATGCTGCAATAGATAGTCAGTTAGGTGGTCCTGACAACGGAACTACCCGGTTATGGTGGGATGCTAAATAGCATATTCCTTAATTAACATTTTTTGAAAAAGTGCCACTAGTCCTGGCACTTTTTTTTTGCCTATATTTCCGATTATGTTTACTAAGAGTCTGCCTTTCTATCTACTAATTACTACGCTGATTGGATTGTCGTCCTGCTCTAACCAAACTGGCGAAGGTCAACTGTTTACTCTTCTTTCGTCCAATGAAACGGGTATCAAGTTCAAAAACACCCTGCGTGAAAGCGAAGAGTTTAATGTGATGAAGTACGGCTACTTCTACAACGGAGGCGGAGTGGCCGTGGGCGATATCAATAACGATGGCTTAGCCGACATCTACCTAAGTGGAAATTTAGTGGCCAGCAAACTCTACCTGAATAAAGGCGACTGGCAGTTTGAGGATATAACGGAAACTGCCGGAGTGGCTGCGGCCGGGCTGTGGAATACCGGAGCAGCAATGGCCGATGTAAACGGCGACGGCTGGCTGGATATCTTCGTCTGCCGCTCCGCTGCAGCTAGTGCTGAGCGACGTTATATCTTGTTATTCATCAATACTACGGCTAGCTCAGGCGAAGTATCCTTCTCCGAACAAGCAGAGGCTTACGGTTTGGCTGATCCCGGCTACTCTACCCAAGCTACTTTTTTTGACTACGACCGCGACGGAGACCTTGATGTATACGTGCTCAACCACTCTACTCAAGAGTTTGCTAGCTTCAGCAACTTAGTAAGCCAGCATAAAAAAAGAACGAATCGCCAACTAGGCGATAAGCTATTTAGAAATGAGGGCGAACGATTTGTTGATGTTAGTCAGGAAGCCGGGATTATTCAGAACGTACTGGGGTTTGGATTAGGAGTAGCCGTTACCGATGTGAACGGCGATGGCTGGCTCGATATTTACGTAACGAACGATTATAACGAAGAAGATTATCTCTACATTAACCAGCAGGATGGTACTGGCCAGCATTCCAGGTTTCAAGAGTCGTTAAGAAATTACATAGGACATACCTCCCTGTTTTCAATGGGCTGCGATGCCGGAGATATTAACAACGATGCCAGCCCCGACATTATCACACTAGATATGTTACCGGAAGATAACTATCGGCTGAAAATGTCGCTGGGTTCCGAGAATTACGACAAGTACCGAGAGCTGATCCGCTCTGGTTTCCACTATCAGACCATGCGAAATATGCTTCAACTCAACGTAACTACCCCTCTTGAGTTTAGCGAAGCTGGATATCCTATTAGAACGGTAAGTTCAAACCAAGTATCAGGCTTTCGTGAAATTGGTCAGCTGGCAGGTATATCCAGTACCGACTGGAGCTGGGCACCTCTCATTGCTGACTACGATCTGGACGGCTGGAAAGATGTATTCGTCACTAATGGCTACGCTCGTAACTACCTGGATATGGACTTTATGAATTACGTGGTGGGCGAACAAGTGAAAGCTAAACAGCAAAACCTGGATGTAGAATTGATGGGCCTCGTTGAGAATATGCCTGCCATTGAAGTTTCTAACTACCTGTACCACAACCAACGTAACTTAACCTTCGCCAATCGTACTGCTGAGTGGGGCCTGAAACAACTAACGTTATCGAATGCTGCGGCTTACGCTGATCTGGACAATGATGGGGATCTGGACTTAGTCGTCAACAATGTAAACGAAGAAGCTTTCGTTTATCGCAACAACAGCGTATCGCAAACGGAGGGCTATCACTACCTAAAAGTTAGGCTGCAAGGGGAAGGAAAAAATACTTTTGGGGTGGGTGCTAAGGTGTATGTACAACATAATAATCAGGTACAGTATCAGGAAATGATTCCCGTAAGAGGCTTCCAATCATCCGTTCCTTACGAACTAGTATTTGGTTTGGATACGCTCACTACGGTAGAGCGGCTGACGGTGGTATGGCCCGACGGTTCTTTTCAATCGCTACAAAATATAGAAGCAAACCAGACGCTAGTTCTTAAACAAGCTAATGCCCAACCGGGAACTGCCGAAGTTCCCACAACTGCCGCTATTTTCACAACCGCACCCGATAAGCTGGGAGTTGATTTTGCCCATCAGGAAAATCTGTTCCTGGATTTCAAGCGGGATAAAATGCTACCACGGGGTATCTCTAATCTAGGCCCGAAAATCAGTCAGGGTGATATTGATGGAGATGGCTTGGTGGACTACCATATTGGCGGGGCGAAGGGGCAGGCCGGTGCGCTATTTCAACAACAACCGAACGGTACATTTATTCACCTTTCTTCTCCTGCTCTTGATGAAGATGCTGCTTCAGAGGATACGGATGGGTTATTTTTCGATGCCGATCAGGATGGTGATCTAGATTTGTATATCGTTAGCGGTGGCAGCGATTTTACCGATCAGGATCAGATACTACAAGACCGCCTGTATCTTAATAATGGGAAGGGTAATTTTAACAGAACTAGTTTGCCAGCTATGCTTACCAGCGGGGCTGCAGTAAGCTCTGCCGATATAGATCAAGATGGAGATCAGGATCTATTCGTCGGTGGGAGATTAATTCCCGGAAAATACCCATTATCGCCTCGCAGCTACATTCTGGAAAACGATGGTAATGGTCATTTTACTGATATTACCCAAACCTTCGCTCCCGAACTTGCCCATGCCGGTATGGTTACCGATGCCATCTTCGCTAACCTAGATAGCGACGAGTATCCTGACCTAGTTGTAGTCGGAGAATGGATGCCCATTCGCTTATTCATCAACCAGGCTGGCCAGCAATTGGCAGCTTCCCAAATACCCAATACTGGAGGGTGGTGGAACAGCCTGTACGCAGCTGACCTGGACCAAGATGGTGATACCGATCTGATTGCCGGAAACTTCGGCAAAAATAATTTGTACCGTCCCAGTACCTACGAGCCGGTTCGATTGATCTATAGTGACTTTGACCAGAATGGCTCAACTGATCCGATTTTCACCCATTATCTCCAGGGAGAGGAAGTATTTGCCTACAGCAAAGATGAATTACTCAGCCAGATTATTGAGCTGAAAAAGCTTTTTCCCGATTACAAAACTTTTGCCCAAACTCCACCTAACGAATACTTCAGTGCCGAGCAATTGGCTGATGCCGATACGCTATCAGCCACCCTATTTGAATCAGTATATCTGGAAAATCAGGGTGGGTCGTTTACCGTTACGTCTTTACCGTTAGAAGCTCAGTTTGCTCCAGTATACGCCATTACTTCGAGCGATATAAACCAGGATGGGCACCAGGATCTGATACTGGGAGGAAACCAATCCGTTACTCGCGTCAGTACTGGGCGCTACGATGCTAGCTTCGGGCTAGTACTTGCTGGCAGCAGCAACGGCAAATTTGAAGTCATACCGCCGCAACACAGCGGGATTATGGTACGGGGCGATGTACGCGATATTATTTACGAAGAAAATGCCGACCAGCCATATCTACTATTCGCCCGAAGCAACGACAGCGTAGCAGTATACGTTTCGGCACCGCCCCTCCCCTAACGTTCGGTTTTCTTTTACTAATAACTAATTACTTTTGAAATTGCGCTTCTCAAGCAATTTAATGCATTGACTTACAGCAACTTAATTCATTATCAATTTTCAACTAGTATAAGTAGACGGGTTGTTTAGCTTACTAAGTTTATCTAAATTATGCACAACAACCTAACTATTTTACGATGCATAATTTTGCTATTTTATTTTTTGCATTACTACTTATTTCTGCCTGTAGTACCACGCCTACCACCACTGAGGTAAGCTCCGAAGAAATTAGCTTTGATCCGCCCAATATCATATTTATTATGGCCGATGACCTGGGCTACGGCGACCTGGGATGCTACGGACAAACGCAAATTCAAACTCCCAATATTGACCAGCTAGCTGCTCAGGGAATTAAATTTACCCAGTTTTATGCCGGCTCCACCGTATGTGCTCCATCTAGGGCAGTACTCATGACCGGACAGCATACCGGACGCACCCACGTACGGGGCAATGCCGGAGGAAATATCGACCGGCAATCGTTACGGGTCGAGGATGTAACCGTGGCTGAAATACTAAAAGGTGTAGGCTACCAAACCGCTTTAATGGGTAAATGGGGATTGGGAGAAGTAGAGCAAGAAGGTCACCCACTGAAACAGGGCTTCGACTCATTTTACGGGTATTTAAACCAACGCCATGCCCACAACTATTATCCCGAGTTTTTATGGAACAACCTCGACTCGGTATATTTAGACAATGAAGAAAAGCACGTAGGACATAATCGAGGTGGGTTTCTGGGTGGCTACGCTACTAAAAAGGTAGATTACAGCCACGATCTGATTATGAACGAAGCGCTAGACTTTTTGGAGCAGGATCGCAACCAACCCTTCTTTCTATATTTGGCCCTCACAATTCCCCACGCTAATAACGAAGCAGGCAAAGAAGGAATGGAAGTACCCGACCACGGCATCTACGCCGATCGCGACTGGCCAGAAACCCAAAAGGGTACGGCGGCCATGATTTCCTACATGGACAAAGATATTGGCCGACTGATAGAAACACTGAAAGCGCAGGGAATCGACGAAAATACACTGATCATCTTTACCTCCGATAATGGTCCTCACCGTGAAGGCGGTAATGATCCTGATTACTTTGATTCTAATGGTCCGCTACAGGGAATTAAACGGGCTATGCACGAGGGAGGCATCCGGGTACCCTTTATTGTTCGCTGGCCCGCCCATACTCCCGCCGGGGTCACTTCTGACCACATTGGTTACTTCGGAGATATGATGGCTACCTTTGCTGAATTGGCTAACACCGACTATCCAGAGAATATACAGAGTATCAGCATTGCACCTACCTTGTTAGGACAATCCGAAGATCAACACCCTCACAATTATCTGTACTGGGAGTTCTACGAACAGGGTTCTCGGCAGGCAGTGCGGATGGGTAACTGGAAGGGTATTCGCGAACCAATGTTCACTGGCGATATACAGCTTCACAATCTGGAAAATGATATTGGTGAGCAAAACAATTTAGCTGAGCAACACCCCAATGTAGTAGAGGACATAAGGAAAATTATGGACGAAGCGCATGAGCCTTCCTCGTTCTGGGTAGTTACTCAGCGCAACTAGTCCCTAACTCAGAGTTCAGTTCTCATACTGAATGTTCATTAAAGGCTGTAATAGCTTGGCACTAATCTTTATTCCCGCTAATCCGTAAACTATAAATAAAAAAAGAATAGGATAGCTTTCCCTCTCGCTTATTATATACGATTTGCAATATTATCCGAAGCTATCCGACCTTGTATTTACCTAATATCTTCACAACAGAATATCTATGGAACCGGATTTTTTACCACTAGCCGAATTCGTCCAGGATTCACCAATGGGGAGCAGTTTCCCCTACGAAGTAACAGTGAGTTTTGATCCACTTATTGACCGGGTAGAAAGCTACCACAAAAAGTCGGCTATGTCCGACGCAGTATATCAGGAGGTGATCCAGAAGTTTAAGCATCTGGAGAAACTGGCCGCTAACGAAAATCAGGAAGAAGACTACAGCGCTGACCTAGAGCACTTGTTGGCCTACTATTTTCCACTTTTCTCTCAGAAAGATATTCTAGGCTTTGTAGGTTCTCCTTTTGGTAGAAGCTTCGTGTACCAGACCCCCGCTCTCAAGCATATATTTCAGAGCGACGAATATGAGGTACGGCTTAATGGCTGCGATAGCATGACACCTTCGTTTTTCCCTATCCTTCACGCCGCTCGCCTGATTCTTAATCATTGCTACCACCGTAAAATCGATCTGGACATTTCCGAAACTTTTACGTTACGTCACCGCAAAACAGGGTTAGAGAAGCATTACCGATCTTCAGTGTATCTGGATAGCGTTAATATCGTTGAGAAAAAGCCTCTAAAGCCTTTAACCGACGAAACCCTGCAAAATCTACTTAATAGCTACGACGACCGCGACCGCTGGCTCGCTCAGTTTCCTCCTGAGAATTTTGCTTTTGAAGGCATGAGTTTTGTAGTGTTTGAGGACGTAACCGAAATGGAAATTCTATCGCGCATACGCGAGCGCATTGGAACTTCAGAGGACGTTAATGACATACACAGTCAGATTCAGTTCGTTCAACAGCACCTGCGATCTTTCTTAGGCAACGAACATATTGTATCTGGCATCACTCCTATTATCATGCGGGAATGGAACGAAAAGGTAGCTAAACTCAGCATACTGTCTCAATCCGATTCCAAGCTATCTATTGATCAGCATCCTACTTTGATTAAGGGGTCGTTATACGAGAAGGTTAGTCAGACAAAAGAAACTATTATCTGCCGCAATCTGAAAGAGGAGTCTGCAACTGAGGTAGAGCAACTATTACTAGCCAGGGGTATTGATTCACTAATCCTCGTTCCAGTAATTGATAATCAGGGTGAGATTATAGCCCTACTTGAACTAGGCGCACCGACCGAAAGTCCGCTTAGTGCTTTCACCTTGTTCCGGTTGACCGAGGTCATCTCTCTACTAAGGATTGGCTTGAATCGTTTCCGGCGTGAAGTGGAGAACAGTGTGAGCGTGTTCATGCAAAAGGAGTATACTTCCATCCACCCTAGCGTAGACTGGAAGTTTCGGCAGGTAGCTAAAATGGCGCTGTACCACAAGCAAGAGCACATTGATATGGACATCAGCTTTCCTGACGTCTATCCACTGTTCGGTCAGCTCGATATTGTGGGTTCATCACGGGCCCGTAACCAGGCTATTCAGGCTGACCTGGACAAGAACCTCTCATTACTAGCTGATACGCTGGAGCAGTGCCGACAGCAGATAGACTTTCCTCTACTAGGCATGACCGCTTACAAAGTAGAAAGGTGGAAAAAGAAAATTGCCGATAATTTCTTCTCTAGCGACGAAACCCAGGCCAGTAGTTTTCTGCTGCAGGAAGTGCATCCGCTACTTCGACAAATGGCTGCCGAGCACGCCCCCAAGGTAGCTTCGGCTATTCAGCATTATTTTGATCAAATTGATCCGGAAGTAGGCATCGTTTACGAGAAGCGTAAAGCTTTTGAGCAAACCGTTAGTCAGATTAACCAGTCTATTGCCCAGTTTATCGATGCCGAAGAGGCCAGCTTACAACAGGTGCTACCCCATTACTTTGAGCTTTATAAGACCGATGGCATTGAGTATAATTTATATATTGGTCAATCGCTGCTGGCCGAGCGCAAATTTTCGGAGTACTATGTCCAAAACTTCCGCCTGTGGCAGCTTATATCTATGTGTAAAATTGTACGACAGTTAGAACATACTAAAGATCAGTTACCGCTGCCCTTATCTACTGCTCAGCTTATTTTCGTCTACAGCAACACGCTGAATATCCAGTTTCGGAAAGACGAAAAGAAATTTGACGTAGAAGGGGTGTACAATGTCCGCTACGAAATTATCAAGAAACGAATTGATAAAGCCTACGTAGCGGGTAAAAACGAACGCCTCACTTTGGCCGGCCATATTGCTATTGCCTACCTGGATGATAAAGATAAAATCGAGTACCAGCAGTACCTTACCTATCTGGAGCAGGAAGGCTACATTGAACCTAAAATAGAAGAGCTTACCTTGGAGAAGGTTCAGGGGGTGGAAGGCATCCGCGCCCTACGAGTAAAAGTAAAAACGCAAGACCCTCTTTTGGATGAAGTAGTTTCTGCTGAACTTATCCAGGAGGATGATCTCAAGCAACAAGAAGAGTCAACCTCTATCACTCCCGCTGAGGTAATCGCTTAATTGCTTTAGTACTCTTCTTTTATTTTGGATTGGCTACTAACCAGTTGGCATTTCTAAAATTGTTGATAATCAGCTTTTTTGGTAGCAGGTACCATTTACTGGCTATTGATTAATTATGCAGTTTCTCCCCTATCTATCTTTGTTAAGATATACTTATTCAAGTATGTAATTGTGATTTGTTAATAATAACAAGATAGGTGATGATCTGGATGATTATTATTTTCCTGGTGGGCTACTTGGTGATAACCCTGGAGCACTCACTCCATATTAACAAAGCCGCTACCGCACTACTGGCCGGTGTGCTTTGTTGGACGGTTTACGTACTTCAGGTTCCGGACAGCGAACTGGTAGCTGAACAATTGACCCACCACGTGAGTGAGATAGCTAGTATTCTCTTTTTCTTGCTAGGTGCCATGACGATTGTGGAAATAATTGACGCCCACGACGGATTTGAACTGATTGTTAGCCGAATTAAAACCGACAACTCCCGTAGGTTGCTCTGGATCATGGCCATCTTAGCATTTGTTTTATCCGGTATTCTAGATAATCTGACTACCACCATCGTGCTGGTTTCACTGCTTCGTAAACTGGTAGATGATAAATACGAGCGCTGGCTGTATGCCTGTGTAGTAGTAATTTCGGCCAATGCTGGTGGAGCTTTCACTCCGATTGGCGATGTCACCACTACCATGCTTTGGATTGGTGGTCAGATTACACCACAAAACGTTATTGTCAAGCTATTTTTGCCTAGTCTGATATGTATGTTATTTCCGTTGCTGTATCTTTCTCGTACATCCGGGAAAAAAATTCAGCAAAACCCACATTCCGAAGAGGAAGTAACCCTGAAATCGACACCACTTGAGCGGAAAATGGTGCTGGCTTTGGGAGTACTGGTACTAATCTTCGTTCCCGTATTCAAGCTGGTAACCCACCTTCCTCCCTACATGTGTATTCTACTTGGCTTAGGATTTCTGTGGACAGTCATTGAAATTATCCACCATCGCAAAGATGAAGATCTGAAAACTCATTTTTCGGTACTGATGGCATTGCGCAAGGTAGATACCTCAACGGTGTTGTTCTTCCTGGGAATACTACTGTGCGTAGGAGCGCTTCAGTCAGCTGGGCAACTAGCCATTGTAGCTAATTATTTGGATGATAATGTGGGTAACTTCTACGTCATCAACCTGCTGGTAGGCGTGTTCTCTTCTATTGTGGATAATGTGCCACTAGTAGCTGCTATGATGCGAATGTACGGACTGGATTATCCTACTGACCATACGTTTTGGGAGTTTTTGGCCTACTGTGCCGGTACCGGAGGCAGCATCCTGATTATTGGTTCTGCCGCGGGGGTAGCCGCGATGGGTATTGAGAAGATCAACTTTATGTGGTACGTCCGTAAAGTAAGTTTTCTGGCTCTGATGGGCTACGTAGCGGGAGCTATCACCTTCGTCATCCAACACGAGATTATTACACATGGGTTGAGTGCCGACCGATTAGCCGATCTTACCACTGGCTTTCAGACGCTATTTGCTATTTTCTAGTTGAAGCTTGCCAGTGTTCTACTAAAGCCTGACCAAACCGGCGGCCTAACTCCAGTTGCCCAACTGAGTTGTAGTGCACCTCATCGTTCCATTTCTCTAGATCTGAAGTGTTTACCATCCGGACGTAGCCCATCTCAGCGGCAATCCGACGTTGGGCAGATTGTACGGTGTCTACGGCAGCGTAGCGAGCGGGATCAGGATTCACCATGCCAAAAATAATTGGTAGGTTAGGGTGATTAGCATCCTCACGAATACGTTCAATAAACTTTTTAAAGCGTGGATAGTAGTCTACTCCGGCCTCAGGAATACGGGCATCGCGCTCACCCTGCATCCATAGTAGGGCTACAATTTCAGTAGTTTCATCAACGGAGGCTGTAGCTTGCCCCACGTACTTCCACAGCGAATCGTACATGGCACCGAACCGGGCATTTCCAGTAATCACTGCTTGGGTTGAGTCGTAGTCGGGTGCCCAATCCAGTAGCGATGCTCCACCAATAGCGTATTTGACGAGCATGAAGTTAGAATCCGGAAAGTGCTGATGTAGTACCTGGCTTAGCCCTACCTCCGGGCCAAACCTTGCCGAATCCTGGCTAAAGTCCGGATACATTCCGCGGTTGAAATAGGTTATATGATCGGGAATAATTACCGTGTCCAGATCGGCTACCTGCCCCGAACCTACCATATTAGATTGCCCACCCATCAGAATTACATACTGCTCCTTTTCTTTGACGGCATCTGCTTTAGAAGAACCTTTCTTATCAGGAGTACATCCAATTACAATCATCAATGCAAACACCAGCAAACACTTCATCATTTCCGACAAGTTTTCTGATGTACTAAAGGTATCCATTACTTTTTTATGTATTGAAGTCCAAAATCCCGGATGGGTTCAATTAGTTGCAACGCCTTTTTCCCATTTTCGGTGAGCGAATAGTCTACGCGCGGCGGTACTTCCCCGTAATTATACCGTACTACCAAATCATTATCTACCAGGGTTTTTAGCTCCTGCGTCAGCATTTTCTCACTAATCTCCGGAATGGCTCGCTTAATTTCACCGTAGCGAAGGCTGTTTAAACCAATTTCATTGATAATGAGTAGTCGCCACTTGCCGCCTAGCATTTCTAGCGTGGTGCGGATCGGGCAGGTTGGACTGAGATTCTTATTTTTTCTCATACTTACCTAAAGGTAGGTACCTAACCTTACTTATTGTACCACCAAGGTAGCTATTTTAGCGTATACCTCAGCAAAAGAAAAATACAAACATGAAAATTATTTATGCTTACGATGCCCTTTGTGGATGGTGCTACGGTTTTTCTCCAGTGATAGAGGCGTTCCACCAAAAGCATCGGGAAGAAATAGATTTTGAGGTACTATCCGGTGGGATGGTTACTGGCAGTCGTATCGGGCCAATTGGCGAAGTAGCCCCTTACATTCGGCATGCCTACCGCGATGTTGAACAAGCCACCGGCGTGAAGTTTGGCGAAGCTTTTCTGAAAGACGTTCTGGAAGATGGTCAGACTATTTTTACCTCGGTTCCGCCCGCAATTGCTATGAGCGTGTTTAAGTCGCACCGAGCTGAAGAAGCGGTTTTATTTGCGTCTGCTCTGCAAAAAGCGATTTACTACGACGGACTAGCCCCGGAAGACACGGCGGCTTACGGTCAGCTAGCCGAAGAATTCGGAATAAACAAAAATATTTTTACGCAGCAAATGGCAGAAAGCAAATTTCTCGCTGAAGCTCAGAAAGAATTTTATCGTACCCAGCAATTAGGAGTACAGGGCTTTCCTACCGTGTTCGCCGAAGTGGAAAACACCTACTATCCGCTAACCCGTGGTTATACACCATTAGATGAGTTAGAGAAGCGATTCGCCACTCTTACTGAAAGAATTTGACCTTATGAATAAGAAAAAAATAGCGCTGTTTGGTGGTAGTGGACAAACCGGTAAGGAGTTTCTAGCGCAAGCGTTAGCCAAGGAATATCACATCAAAGCATTGGTACGTACTCCGGCTAAAATAACCGAAACGTCACCCCATCTGAAAGTCATCGCCGGAGATGTACTCAACCCTGAAGATGTACAGCGAGCGGTAGCCGGTACCGATTTGGCGGTGAGTCTGTTTGGTCATGTGAAAGGATCACCAGAGTGGCTGCAAACAACCGGAACCGAAAATATTCTGGCCGCTATGCGCGAACATCAGGTTCCGCGAATAATTTCGCTTTCCGGGGGAGGGTTACCCTACGAAAAAGACCAGCCCAAATTTCCGGACAAAGCCATCCGCCTTATTATGAAAATCGCGGTTCCTAAAATCCTGAATGATGCCGTTCGCTACGCCAAAGTGTTGAAAAACAGCGATGTGGAATGGACAATCGTACGGGGGCCACGACTTACCAACGAGCCAAAAAGAGGCGACTACCGCATTGGCTGGGTAGGAGTAAATGCAGGCACCAAATTAGGCCGGGCCGATTTGGCTGATTTTATCCTCCGACTAGTGGAACACAAGGAGTACGACGGTCAAATGCCTTTCGTCAGTTACTGAAGAAGCTGATCGCGATGATCGTTCACGAATTGTTCAAAGGTGTACGGTGCTTGTCCCGTAATCTTTTGGACCCAGTCGCTCAACGGCGGTGGACTGCTAAACCGGGGTAGGTAATGCAGTATAGTCATTACCAGCACCATAGAAGTAGCAATGCCTTGCTTTTTCTTCGTGATGAAAAACTTCAGCAGGTTGGGCGATTCGTAGCGAATGGGTTTTTCTAATCCTTCGGTAAGCGTTTGCGCCATATCCCCGAAGCCCAAAAGTTCTTGGTTAGTAAGGTCGTAGGCTTGATTCCGGTATTCTTCCGAATGCAAAATCATCTTGGCGGCTACCCGGCCAATGTCCCGGACATCAACCACCGTAAACTTAGCTTTTCCGGCGGGTAAAAATACGCGGTGCTTCTCTACTAAATCTTTTCTCAATGTGGTCAGAAAATTCTGCATGAAGTACGCGGGACGTAGAAAAGTATAGTCAATTCCACTCGGCTTAATGAGTTCTTCAATGATATGGTGGGGAATAACCGAATTGGTATCCGCTCCCTGCACCGAGAGAAAAACGATGTGCTTTACCCGCTGCTTTTGCGCTACCGAAATAATAGGTTCAAAGTATTTCTTAGCCTGGGAGATTTGCGGTGGCCTCAGCAAAAAGAGCGTGTCCACGTCTTGTAACGCCGCATCAAAACTACTGGAATCCTCAAAATCAAACCGGACTTCCTCTGCAGTATCATTAACTCGGAAATCACCTGATTTTCGTACGCCCGCTACTAAGTAAACTTGATTAGCGTGGAGTCGCAGACTGCGGATTACCTCGCGGCCAACCGTTCCCGTAGCGCCGGTAACCAGAACCCGCTTCACCAATGAGATACACTAAAGCTCCGCTGCCATAATGTTACGATACTCAATGCTCATATCGCGTTTGGGGTGCAATTGAATTCCAATCGGGCCTTTCTCGCTAGCGTTTTCGGAGGTGTAGTTCATCACTTCCTCACCGTTAAGCCACACCGTATATTTATTACCGACTGCCTGCGTCTTAATAGTATTCCAATCATCCATCTTCAGTAGTTCGGCCACGCCTTCGGCTTCTACCGGATAGCCTTTGCCAGGAATGTAGGGCGAGCCGGTCATATCCCGCTTCAACGACCCCGATTCGCCAATCTGAATTTGCTGGCTATCGTGCCGGAGAAAGATACCCGAGTCTACTGTTCCTTCTCCCATCTTAAAATCAGCCTGTACCACAAAGTCTTCGTATTCCTTTTTCGTCCACAGAATTGAGCCGGTTTGGTCGGGGCCGCTTTTCACTTTTAGTATGCCGTCTTCTACCGACCACCAAATGTTATTCTCTGGTTCAACCCAGCCTTTGAGGTTTTTACCGTTAAAAATCTTCTTCATCTTCGGGTCATCCGCCTGAATAAAAAGTACGGATAACATTAGTAGAGCAAACAGCGGAAATAGTCTTTTAGTCATAGGTTAGGTATATTTGAAATTACTTAGCGAGTATTCTTTTCTGACTCTCTAACTTACAATAATTCCCGTATTTTTCCTGGTTATTGGAAGCGATAACCGGTCAGTGTGCCCTACTATACGTGATCAGCTATCGGTTTGAGTGAAATATTGACCAACATGCAGCATCATTCCGGACGTTGATGTAGTAAAAAATAGTTTCTGAGCTGGAATACCATCTCATTAAGACGGACGACGCTGGCATTTACCTCTTGTTATCTGCGGGAGATTCCGGATATTTTCTTCCATTTCATTCCAGAAAATTCCGGAATGACGTTGTGTTAAAGAATAATTGGTTCTACCAGAATTAGGATAGATTACGTACTTTGAGTCATCGAAAATTGGTTTTACATCAATCCGTTATGCTACTGCAACGCTTCCCTACTGGACTAATTCTCCCGGTTCTTCTACTCTTCCAATGCCAAAATTCTCCCGAAGTAACTGATCTATCAGCTATCGTAGCCGATACGGAATCTATTCCGGGGCGGGTGGAGTACCTGAATTCACCCTTTGTTACGGCAGGTGACCGGGTGTATATGGTGGGGCATCAGGATGGGCAGTTTCCTGATTTGGGTTGGCACGTGGCCGGAGAGATGGGTGGTATCTGGGATCATCCGATCAAGCTAATGGATGGTTTTACCGCATCCATCACCAGCAACGGCCAGTCGTTTTGTCTGGCCGAGGCCGATACGTTTATTAATTACCCTTTTGCCAATCGTCATATCTACAGTTCTACTCCGGCTAACTTACGGGTAGAGCGTTTTCAGTTTGTGCCCGATGGCAAAGAAGCCGTGGTAGTTCAGTACACTTTTACGAATCAGAGCGATGAAGCCCAGGCAATTGAATTTGATTTTACCGGCTACGCTGACCTGCGGCCCGTTTGGCTGGGAGAGCGCACCAATATGCGGGATACCACCGATGTAGCCATTTGGAACGGAGCACTTGACGGCTGGTTAGCCAAGGATAGCCTGAACGAATGGTACGCCTTGTTTGGCTCCAGCGTAACTTCCCAATCCCACACTTTGCAGGAAAGTGAACAATGTGAGTATCAGCCAAAAGGACAGGGCGTAGCCGCTTCCATACGCTATTCGCTGGAAATTCCGGCGGGCGATGAAGTACATTTACCGATTACCATTGCCGGATCTTATCAGTCGCAGGCCGCCGCCAAAGATACTTACACTGAAGTGCAGCAGCAGACAGAACAATTGCTAAAGGCTAAAAAAGAGCGTTACCGGGCTATTGCCGAAAAATCTAAACTTACCATTCCCGATAAAGACTTGGAGCAAGCATTTCGCTGGGTGAAGTACAATACCGATTGGCTCATTCGTGACGTGCCGGAGACCGGACGCGGAATCTCGGCCGGAATTCCCGATTATCCCTGGTGGTTTGGAGTAGATAGTGAATATACCTTGCAGGGAGCCTTAGCAGTGGGTCAGACAGATTTAGTGTATAGCACCATTGATTTGCTCCACCGCATCTCGGAAGAAGCCAATGGCAACGGGCGGATCGTACATGAGGTATCTACCAACGGAGCGGTATTTAATCCCGGCAACATCAACGAAACCCCGCAGTTTGCTACCCTCATTTGGAGAGTATTCGAGTGGACAGATGACCGATCTTTTCTGGAAAAATACTACCCAACAATCCAGAAAGGGCTGACGTGGCTTATGCGAGAACGGGATGCCGATGGCAACTTACTGCCCGACGGCTTCGGGATGATGGAAATTCATGGGCTGGACAGCGAGATGATTGACGTAGCGGTGTACACCCAACAGGCCTTTGCTGATGCCGCAAACATGGCCCAAGTGCTGGGCGACGAAGCATCAGCCCAAAAGTACGCGCAAACTGCGGAGCAACTTCGTCAGAAAATCAACACCGACTTCTGGGTAGCCGAAGCCAACTCTTACGCCGATTTTATTGGCACCACCGAGCAGGCGCTGCACCTGATTGACGATGCCATCATTAGAGCCGACACATTGAACAAACCCTGGGCAGTGGAAGAACTGAAGCGAACCAAAGCCCGTATTGCCAACTATTCACCTCAGCAGAAGCAGGGCTTTGTAATGCACCACAACTGGGTGGTAAATACCCCCATGGAAATGGGCATTGCCGATTCGGCTAAAGCTCAAGCTGCCCTAAAAACCGGAGGGCAGTTTGTAAACCCCTTCGGCGTTTTTGTTACCGGTATTGACCGCGACGAAACCGCCGGGCAAGATGCCGGATCATTTACGTTGATTAAGAAAGTTTTTTCCTATACCGGAGCGGTTATGACCCTGCCTACCGGAGTGCAGGCCATTGCCGAAAACAACTACGGAAATCCCGATACTGCCCTGGATTATTTGCAGCGGATGACCCGTACTTTCGGCTTTGCCCTACCCGGCTCCATCTACGAAGTATCGCCCGACTATGGTATGATGACCCAAGCCTGGAATCTCTACAGCTACGCCATACCTATCGTGCAACAGTTCTTTGGCGTTCGTCCGCGAACTTACGAGCAAACCGTTCGAATTCAACCTCAAATGCCTTCCTCTTGGCCACAGGCCCAACTAGAAAATG
>CAKZYJ010000215.1 GCA_937884755.1 uncultured Flammeovirgaceae bacterium | reverse complement strand
AAGTGGTGATGGAAAAGGCTGATAATTTTCACGGCCTTTTTACTTTTAAACCACTGGAGAGGGGATATGCCGTTACAATCGGTAATGCACTAAGAAGAATATTATTATCCTCACTGGAAGGTTATGCCATCACCGGAATCAAGATTCCCGGTGTGTTGCATGAGTTTTCTTCCATTGAAGGAGTAGTAGAAGATCTTTCCGAGATCATTCTGAACCTGAAAATGGTTAGGTTTAAGAAAACCTCTGAGGACTTTGTTGAAAATAAAATTGTCATTGCACTTCGGGGGCAAGATACTTTCACCGGAGCCGATATACAACAGAATACTACTTCGTTTGAGGTGCTGAACCCTGATCACGTAATCGCCCATCTAGACAGTTCTATTGATGTGGAAGTTGAACTTTACGTGGATAAGGGACGAGGCTACGTACCTAGTGAAGAAAACAATCAAAACGATCAAAGCTTTGGTTATATCGCGCTAGATGCTGTTTTCTCCCCGATTAAAAACGTTACGTTCGAAGTAGAAAATACCCGGGTTGAACAAAAAACTGACTTTGAGCAGTTACTGATCGATATTGAAACAGACGGTTCTATTCACCCTGAAGATGCCCTGAAAAGTGCTGCTAATATTCTGATTAAACACTTCATGCTGTTCTCTGACCAGAGTATGGTGCTGGAGTCACCTCAGCAGGGCGAGCCCGATGCAGTAGACGAAGAAATGCTGCATATGCGCAAGCTGTTGAAAACTCCACTAAACGATTTGGATCTATCAGTGCGGGCCTATAATTGCTTGAAAGCTGCTGATGTAAAAACTTTGGGCGACTTAGCCCAACTTGAAATTTCGGATATGATGAAGTTTCGGAATTTCGGTAAAAAGTCGTTGGCGGAACTGGAGCAGCTTATTCAAGATAAAAACCTATCCTTTGGGATGGACCTTTCAAAGTATAAACTAGATGAGGATTAGTCACCACAGTTGGTGCGGAAAAGAATATTAGCATGAGACACGGCAAGCGATTTAATCATTTAGGAAGAACTTCTTCGCATCGGAAATCGATGTTGGCCAATATGGCTTCGTCGCTCATTATCCATAAGCGATTAACCACCACAGTGGCCAAGGCAAAAGCTCTACGTCAATACGTAGAACCTCTTATTACTCGTTCAAAAGAGGATAGTACTCATTCTCGTCGGGTAGTATTCTCCTACTTGAAGGATAAAGATTCTTCTCGAGTACTTTTTGACGAAGTAGCAGAGAAAGTAGCGGAGCGTCCGGGAGGCTATACCCGGATCATTAAACTGGGTAATCGTCTAGGTGATAATGCTGAGATGTGCATGATTGAACTGGTGGATTTCAATGAAGTTTACAATCAGGAAGAGAAGCAATCTCGCTCCAAGACTCGTCGTAGCCGACGTGGTTCTAAGAAGAAAGCAACTGAGGAGGCTACTGTCGCGGCTGCCCCTACAGAGACTGAGGTAGCAGAACCTGAGACCGCTGAAGAAACTACTACCGTAGAGGAGGTTACTGAGCCGACATCTGAAGCAGAGACTGAGGAAACTGTAGAATTAAGCGGCGAAGTTGTTGTTGAACCTGAAGCTACCGAAACGGAAGAAGTTGCTTCTGAGACCGAGGTTGAGACTACTGCGACTGCGGAAGATGACGATGAAAAGAAACAGAATGAATCTTCTGACGAAGACGGAGATGAGAAGCCAAAAGAATAAACGTTGTTTATTAATATTTGGGAGGGAATTGTTCGCTTAGCGGATGATTCCCTTTTTTTTTACTTCACTTTTTACAAACTTGCCGCCAATTTAACCGCTATGCAACATTCAAAACTTCCAGAACGCCCTGCCACCCTACTACTAGAAGATGGAACCCGCTTTGAGGGTGAAGCCATCGGGAAGATTGGAGTCAGTGGTGGGGAGATCTGCTTTAATACCGGTATGACCGGCTACCAGGAAATTTACACCGATCCTTCTTACTACGGTCAGATTATTATCAATACCACTGCTCATATTGGTAACTACGGAGTAATTGATGAGGAGCAAGAGTCGGCTCATCCCCAAATCCGAGCTATTGTTGTAAACTCATTTTCAGAAGGTTTTAGCCGAAAACAAGCGGATAGCGCATTACAAAAGTATCTGGAAGATCATGAGGTTGTAGGAATTACGAATATCGATACTCGCCAACTTGTTCGGCATATACGATCTAAAGGAGCTATGAATGCTATTATTTCGTCCGAAGATCAGTCACCGGAGGTATTAAAGAAACAATTAGTCGAGATTCCTAGCATGGATGGTTTAGAGCTTTCGAGTGTAGTGAGCACTAAAGAGGCCTATTTGCTAGGTGATGAATCTGCTCCCATTCGGGTAGCTGTTTTAGATTTAGGTATCAAGACTTCCATACTAAATAACTTACTAAAGCGGGGATGTCAGTGTAAAGTCTTTCCGGGAAAGACCTCTTACGCTGAAATGGCCAAATGGCAGCCCCACGGCTACTTCATTTCTAATGGCCCGGGTGATCCGGCTGCTATGGATTATGCTATCAAAACAGTTAAAGACATCTTAGAACACGATCAACCTCTGTTTGGCATCTGCTTGGGACATCAACTGCTAGGACTTGCCTGTGGAATACCTACTTTTAAAATGCACCACGGTCACCGGGGGTTAAACCACCCCGTAAAAAATCTGGAAACAGGTTTAGGCGAAATGACTTCCCAGAACCACGGCTTTTCAGTTAATCTTGATCGGGCTAAGGAGGCGGATAATGTTACCGTTACTCACATTAACCTAAATGATAACACGGTGGCCGGGCTGAAAGTACATGGCAAAAAAGCATTTTCGGTGCAGTATCATCCAGAATCTTCGCCAGGACCTAACGATTCGCTGTACCTTTTTGATCAGTTCATTTCTTTAATGAAATAATAAACTACCAAAACTTAAACAGAAGAAACTATGAGTATTATAAAGAAAATTCACGCTCGGCAGATACTAGATTCACGTGGCAATCCAACTGTGGAAGTTGATGTAGTCACCTCTCAGGATGTAGTAGGACGGGCAGCTGTGCCTTCGGGAGCTTCCACGGGTAAGCATGAGGCCGTTGAATTGCGGGACGATGATAAATCTCGGTTCATGGGCAAAGGCGTGACGAAGGCAGTAGAGAACGTCAATACGAAAATCGCTGAAAAGCTACTAGGCGTTTCCATCTTTGAGCAAAACCTTATCGATCAGACAATGATTGAGCTGGATGGTTCTGAGAATAAGTCAGAACTGGGGGCTAATGCTATGTTGGGAGTTTCCCTCGCGGTGGCTAAAGCAGCGGCTCAATCTATTCATCAGCCGTTGTTCCGTTACATCGGCGGAGTAAACGCCAATACTCTTCCGGTACCCATGATGAATATTCTGAACGGAGGAAGCCATGCTGATAATGCTATTGACTTTCAGGAATTCATGGTAATGCCCCTAAAAGCTGACACTTTTTCGGAAGCCTTACGGATGGGCACTGAGGTCTTTCATCACTTGAAAAAGGTATTAAAGGATAAAAATCTATCTACCAATGTGGGTGATGAAGGTGGTTTTGCGCCGAATTTATCTTCCAATGTAGAGGCTATTGAAGTAGTGCTCCAGGCCATTGAAAACGCTGGGTACAAACCAGGGGAAAATATGTTTATTGCGATGGATGCTGCTTCCTCGGAATTTTACAATGAAGATAAGAAGATGTATCATTTTGCCTCCACCAATGATGAACTGACTTCTTCTGAAATGGCTAATTACTGGAAAGATTGGGTAGATAAGTATCCGATTATATCAATTGAAGACGGAATGCACGAAGATGATTGGGAAGGCTGGAAGGCACATACCGAAAGCATTGGTGATAAGGTACAGTTGGTGGGAGATGACCTGTTTGTTACGAATGTGAACCGGCTTCAGCAGGGAATTGACCAACATATCGGAAATGCAATACTTATCAAGGTAAATCAGATAGGTACGCTGACGGAAACGATAAACGCAGTTAATCTGGCTAAACGAAATAGCTACAAAAGTGTAATGTCGCACCGTTCGGGAGAAACTGAGGACAATACAATTGCCGATTTGGCCGTTGCATTAAACACGGGGCAGATAAAAACCGGATCAGCTTCCCGCTCTGACCGGATGGCTAAGTACAATCAGTTATTGCGGATTGAAGAGGCCTTAGGACTAACGGCTTTTTATCCGAACCAGTTACTATAAGGTCTTGTAATTGAAATCAATTTGGTATCCAGCCAAAAATTTTTCCGGTAAAATGGGTATATTACCCTAAACCATCAATATTTCTATGGAATCAATGCCTAATATACCTCGCATGATGAAAAGCTTCTTTTTCGTTTTTTCGGTGGGGTTTCTGGCGTGGATGTTATTTCTGGATGCCAATGACTTACCTTCTCAGTTTCGTCGTAATCAAGAGATTAGGCAATTAGAAAGTGAGAAGGCTTTTTTTGAAGAAGAAATAGAACGGGTTCGTCAGGAGCGGGAAGAGTTGCTTACCGACGATGAACTGCTGGAAAAATTTGCCCGGGAAAGATACTTAATGAAGAAGCCCAGTGAAGATTTATATGTTCTTGAGGAAGAGTAATATCTGGTGGTCCACCACATTTTTTGTCTTATTATTCGGTTTATCATCTATCGGAAACTTTTCAAGCGCCCAAACTCAGACTGAAGATGAGGAGCAGCAAGAAACTGAAGATAGTTACTACCAAAAGCCCTCTATTTTAGATCGCCTAGCTCCTGGTGGTAATTTCAGCTTGCAATTTGGAACTATTACCTTTATTGATGTTTCTCCGTTGATCGGATACCGATTTACAAATAACTTCGTGGCGGGACCAGGCTTTACCTATCGCTATTTAAGGTTCCAAGGATTTGAGGCCACCAGCACTTACGGCCCGCGTGCCTTTGCTCGCTACATTATCCGCCGCCAGTTCTTTTTACAAGCTGATTATGAGAATTTGAGCGTAGAGTTTGTCAGCCGATCAGGACAGGAGCTTACTAGAGAATGGGTTCCAGGTCTCTTTGTTGGAGGAGGCCTGTTTCAACCTATTGGACAGCGGGCAGGCTTTATGATAGGGGCTTTTTATAACCTAAGCCACGATAATTTACGGTCTCCCTATAACAGCCCTTGGGTATTTAATGTAGGATTTACTTTTTAACTTGGCAAATCTACTCTAAATTTTAGGGCAAGTTCCTTCAGGTTATCAATGACCGCAGAATGTAGAGGTATTCCCTGGGTTCGCCGAAATTCTTCCTGCTCGCGTTCCTGGTCTCCCGGGATTAATACCCGCTTTTCTCCCGAAATTGTTTCAGCTTGCCTAAACGTGCGAATCCACTGATCCATATGAGATTTGAACTCATCGGCAGGTCGGAATGCATCTACCCGCATAGCCCCCAAAAAATGCCCAATGCCTTTTCCCACTGGATGATCAGAAGGATCAAGGAAGGCTACAAAAGGTGGAACCCAGGGGCCGTAGTTTGCACCCGATAGGACGGCAGAAAATATATCTACCCACGCTCCCAAACAATATCCTTTGTGACTGCCATGATCTCGGTCGCTACCCAGGGGCAGTAAAGCTCCACCCTTAGCTACCGCAAAAGAATCGTTCGATTGTTCGCCTTGCTTTGTTTGCACCCAACCGTAGGGGGTAGGTTCTTTTTTTCTCTGCAAAATCTCGAGTTTTCCGTTAGCTGCGGTAGTAGTAGCAAAGTCAGCTACAAAAGGAGGTTCCTCATTAGCGGGAACCGCTACGGCGATGGGATTGGTACCTAACAATCGTTCCTGGGCAAAAGTAGGAGCTACCAGTGGGCTAGCGTTAGTCATAGCCATGCCAATCATATCATGATGAAGCGGAAGCATGGCGTGATAACCCGCAATACCAAAGTGATTAGAGTTCCGCACTGATACCCATCCGGTACCTACTTTTTCTGCTTTCTCCATGGCGATTTCCATGGCTGG
Source organism: uncultured Flammeovirgaceae bacterium (assembly GCA_937884755.1). Classification (GTDB taxonomy): domain Bacteria; phylum Bacteroidota; class Bacteroidia; order Cytophagales; family Cyclobacteriaceae; genus Tunicatimonas. Next base: position 12,562 of record CAKZYJ010000215.1, on the reverse strand, counting down.
GGGAGCAACCACTAAACCTAATCCGCTATCGCCATCAACTACTGCGGTGCTAGGCGCTTCGTGCACAACCTGGATGTTAGGGTTAGGGTTAAGTCTTCCTTTTTCCCATAAACGAACGTAACCAATAAGTCGAGCGATTCCGTGAGAGTCAATACCTCGAAGGTCGGCACTTGACAAAACTTCTGCCGCTAGTTCTGCTTGATCGGCTGGACAACCTATTTTTTTAAAAATACTAACCGAAAATTCTTTTAGATCGTCCGAACTGAAGCGCTGCATAGAAATAACTTGAGTGAAATAGGACGGCAAAAATAGAGAAAAAATCTCAAAGGTAATTTACTGGATTTGCTTGGCTAATTGTACGAGCAGCCCTTCCTTTAAGGCATACGAGGAAATGCGTATTTCCTGAAGACCGTAGGCTTCCAAAATGTAATTAATCAGCCAGGAAGCCACCACAATCATGTCAACGCGCATCTCAATCATTCCAGGAATCTGCAATCGCTCTTCCCGGTTCTTTTTAGAAAAAGCGTTTAGCATGCGTTGAAACGCATCATGGCTCAACGGTAGTTCAGTAGCTTCTTTATCTACTTCTAGGTTAGATTCCAGTACGTAAATATCACTCAGCGTATCAAAAGTACCGGAAGCCCCAATAAGTGTATTAGGCTGATATTCTTTTACTATTTCCGCTAGAGGAGCAAGTCTATCATTGAAATATCCGTTCAGATCACTGATGTTTGCTTGGGTAATTGGGTCCTGAATATCAAAACGATCTAATAGACGTTGAGCCCCAATCTCAAAACTTTGTTTCCAGTGAATTTCATCTTGGTTGCAGATAATAAATTCTACACTGCCCCCGCCAATATCCATGATTAAAGCACTTTTTGAACCTAAAGGCACGGCCTGCCGAACACCATAATAAATATATTCCGCCTCTTTATCCCCGGAAATAACGTCAACTCTAATGCCCGTTTTTTGAAAAATTGAATCAACCAGCTCCTGTCCATTTTTCGCATTACGGATGGCACTGGTAGCAGTACAATGAACATTGTCTTCTAGGACACCAAAAGTATCAAGTTTTTCTTTGAAATGCGAAAGTGCATCTAAAGCTCTTTGTTTAGCATCTTCCTTGATAATACCTTGATTAATTCCACCCCGGCCAATCATCACTGGAATTCTTTCTCGGTAAACTATACGAAAGAAAATCTCGGAATCTAATTCAGCGATCAGTAAATGAAAGGTATTTGTTCCTAAATCAATAGTAGCGACTTGTTTATTCATGCTTAGCTTTAACGGATTATAGCAGCTAAAAGTCTGTCATAAAGTGTAAAATTGACGATTTAGCCTATCTTTGAAACACTCAAAAAGAATGCTACAACATGAAAGATCAGCCTGACAGTTCAACCGCCTCCAACATAACTAGCGAAAGTGAGAAATTTAACCAGCTTAATCAAAAGAACCAGCAAGCACTTCTTGGTGGTGGTGAAAAAAGGATCGAAGCTCAACATAACAAAGGAAAACTAACGGCTCGGGAGCGGTTAGATTTGTTGCTGGATAAGAATAGCTTTCAGGAAATTGGTAAGTTCGTAGAGCACCGCTCGCATGAGTTTGGTCTAGAGAAACAACGCTATTTGGGCGATGGAGTAGTTACTGGTTACGGACGAATTCAGGGTCGATTGGTTTACGTATTTTCCCAGGATTTCACGGTTTTTGGTGGATCTCTCTCTGAAGCACACGCTGAAAAAATCGTCCGAATTATGGATTTGGCGATGAAGAATGGTGCCCCAGTAATTGGCTTGAACGATTCGGGAGGAGCTAGAATTCAGGAAGGAGTGGTTTCTTTAGGTGGATACGCTGATATTTTTTACCGAAACACACTGGCTTCAGGGCTGATACCTCAGATTTCAGCCGTGATGGGTCCTTGTGCCGGAGGCGCAGTCTATTCTCCAGCCATCACTGATTTTGTGCTGATGGTGGAAAAGACTTCTTACATGTTTGTTACTGGTCCCAATGTAGTGAAAACGGTAACGCACGAGGAAGTAAGTTCCGAAGAATTGGGAGGTGCATTAACCCACAGTAGTAAAAGCGGAGTGACTCACTTTCGAGACGCTAATGAGTTGCAATGTATCCAGCGGATTCAAAAACTGCTAAGTTATATCCCTCAAAACTGCGAAGAAGATCCGCCGCTATTGCCCTACCAAACCAAGCCCGATGAAGCTCGACCTATGTTAGACAATATAGTACCCGAAAATCCTAATCAGCCCTACGATATGCGAGAGGTAGTCAGTGGTATTGTGGATCAGGATTCATTTTTAGAGGTACATCAGGATTATGCAGAAAATATTATTGTTGGTTTTGCCCGTTTAGGAGGATGCAGTATTGGTATCGTTGGAAACCAACCAGCTAGTCTAGCGGGGGTATTAGACATTAACGCCAGTAAAAAAGGTGCTCGCTTCGTTCGGTTTTGCGACTCGTTTAATATTCCTTTGCTCGTGCTGGAAGATGTACCTGGCTTCTTACCCGGAACCGATCAGGAGTGGAATGCTATTATTACCAATGGCGCCAAGTTACTTTATGCATTCAGTGAAGCTACTGTGCCTCGCGTGACAGTAATTACCCGAAAAGCCTATGGTGGTGCTTACGATGTGATGAATTCTAAGCACATAGGTGCGGATATGAATTTTGCCTGGCCATCGGCGGAGATCGCCGTGATGGGAGCGAAAGGGGCATCAGAGATAATATTTCGCCGGGAGATTGCTGAAGCAGATAATCCCGAAGAAAAACTGAATGAGAAAATTGAAGAATATACGCAAACCTTTGCTAATCCTTATCGAGCTGCTAGTCGGGGATACGTAGACGAAGTGATTTTTCCCTACAACACCAGAGCTAAACTATTGCAAGCATTTCAGATGCTGGAAAACAAGGTGGATCGTATTCCAAAAAAGAAACACGGAAATATACCGCTTTAGGGTAAGGTATTGACTAAAAAAGTAAGGCTTAGGACTCATAATCATAGTACCTTGCTAGTTATGCGTGCAATGTTTTTGGTTTTGACATTAGTGTGTTTCCTAACTAATTCGGGAAAAGGACAGCAGTTAGGTACTTCAGACCTCACGTTCATGTTCTATAATGTAGAGAACTTGTTTGATGTACGAGATGATTCACTGACGAGGGATGAAGCGTTTCTACCGGATGGAGACCGGTATTGGACTTACGGCAGATTTTTGCAGAAACTCAATCATATCTATAAAGTGATTGCCGGGGTAGGAGAGTGGCAGCCACCGGCAGTCATTGGGCTGGCCGAAGTTGAAAATCGCTACGTATTAGAGGCGCTATTGCAGGAAACACCTTTGCATCGGTTTGGCTACGAAATAATTCATCAGGAATCTCCCGACGCCCGAGGTATTGATGTGGCTCTACTCTATCGCTCAGAGTTGTTCGAAATACAACGACAAGACTTTATTCAGGTCGATCTTCCAAATAGACGAAAAACCCGGGATATTGTTTATGTACAAGGCGTCGTCGGACAAACAGACACTGTACATCTGTATGTCAATCATTGGCCATCCCGCTATAGCGGCACTAAATTATCAGAACCTTCCAGAATAGTTGCTGCAGAAACCCTAAAATCTCATATTAGAGGTATTACGTCTAAAGAACCTGATGGCAAAATATTAGTAACTGGTGATTTTAACGATTCTCCGGAAGATGTTAGTTTACAATTGCTCCTAGAGGACTCAAGGCTAAAAAACATTAGCTCTTACAAATTTGATGGAACTCACAAACACCAAGGTGAATGGAGTGTCCTAGACCAGTGGCTAGCTAGCAATAGTTGGTTTGGTAACAATGAAGGAGTTTACCTTGAGGGCGGCCGAGCTAAGGTTTTTTCTGCAAATTGGTTGTTAGAGGAGGATGTAGCTCATATAGGATACAAGCCTCGCCGAACATATGTTGGATTTAAGTACCAAGGTGGGTTTAGTGACCACCTGCCGATTTATCTAACCATTAAGCATAGACCTCTTCTTGGAAATCTCAATGAGTAGATTAGTAGATTGTAAAATCAGATATTGATGCAGACAATTAGCAGTAGTATGTTAGTCCCCTCCCGATTGGTTTTCCTGATGTGGGGGATTTTTTTTCTGGATCAGCTGTATCCGATTGATTTGGCAATGTTCGGAATTTTACCTCGTACTATCCGTGGTCTGATCGGGATTGTAACAGCACCTTTACTACACGGATCTGTAGCTCATTTGGTATCTAACACCATGCCCGTACTGATATTTGGAACTATACTATACATGTTTTATCGGCGAGTGGCAAATCGGGTGTTTTTGCAGTGCTATTTCTTCACTGGAATCTTAGTCTGGCTATTGGCCCGTACTTCTATTCATATTGGCGCTAGCGGGTTGATCTACGGTCTCGCTTTCTTTTTAATCTTTTTTGGGTTGTTTCAACGTGACTTCAAGTCGCTGTTGATCTCTATTATCATGTTAATTGCTTACGGTGGAATTTTCTACGGTGTACTGCCTACCCAAAGTTATGTTTCCTGGGAATCGCACTTGTTGGGTGGAGTAGTAGGCTTTTTTAATGCGCTCAATAGTGGCACTAAAAGACTACCCGTCTGATTAGTGACTGAACAAAACGCTAGCAGAGCAAAGGTATATCTTGCCCCCTTAGGAAAGAATTCTGAGTAGAAAAGAACAACTTGCGTTAGCCAAAAGAGTACGTGCTTTCAAAAGAAGCAAGTCAAATTGAGAGTAATTCTTTGGCATTCTCGTACGCAATATTAGATGGGTTATCACCACCAATCATTTTGGCTATCTCTAACACTCGCTCCTCATCAGATAACCTGCGGATATTACTCACTACTTTGTCTGAGCTATTATCTTTATAAACGAAGTAGTGAGCGTCGCCTTTGGCGGCTACCTGAGGCAGATGGCTAATGGCAATTACTTGATGTTTCTTCGCCATCTCCTTCATCATATTCACCATTTTAATGGCAATTTCTCCCGAAACCCCGGTATCAATTTCATCGAAGATGATTGTCGGTAGCGAAGTTTTTCCGGCCAAAATGTACTTTATGCAGAACATCAAACGAGAAAATTCACCACCAGATGCAACTCCCTTTAGTTCTTGGGGAGCAATACCTTTATTTGCACTAAACAGGATGGAGATTTCATCTACCCCGGATTCTTCAGGATCAATAGGGCTACGCTCAATTTCAATGACCACATCAGGTATGCCCAGGTTTTTTAGTAACCGGCTAAGCTCATTGGCAAAAGGGGCAAATACTGCTTCACGCGAAGCTGAGAGCTTTTTAGCTTGCTCCATCATCTCAGCAAAGGAAACCTCTTTCACTTTTTGTAATCGTTTTAGGTCATCATCCAGATTTGTGACCTGAGTGACTTTATCTTCCAATTCCTGTTGGAGGGTGAGTAGGTCCTCAACTGATTTTACCTGATGTTTCTGCTGTAGCTTATAGAGTAGATCCAGACGGTCGCGGGTGGCTTCTACTTTATCAAAATCAAATTCTACTGAAAGGGCTTCGTTTTCAACTTCACTACCAATATCTCGCAACTCGATCAAGCAACTTTCAATACGCTGATAGATGGATTCATACGTGGGGGAAAACTGAGTGATTTTTAGAACAGCCTGTTTGGTCTGTGCAAGTAATTGATCAATAGAAACATCTTCGCCTCCCAACAGCGTCTGTATCAGCTGTAGTTGCTCCTGTATATTTCCGGCGTTTTCCATTACCTGCAAAGTTTCCTCCAGGGTTTTCTGCTCGCCAGGTTGTAGTGCAGCACGGTGTAATTCTTCCAACAAGAAACGGTTATAATCATCCTCTTGACGCAGTCGAGTTGCTTCCGACGCGGTCCGCTCATATTCTTGTTTGGCTCGTAAGTATTGTTGATAACTCTTCAAATAAGCTTTCTGCTGTTCGTAATTAGCAGCAAAGAGGTCAATCACTTCTCGCTGGTAGGTATTCTCGCTAAGCAGCAGCGTATCGTGCTGACTATGAATATCAACTAAGAGGTGACCAATACCACGTAGGGTTTCCAGGCGAACCGGAGTATCATTTACAAAAGCGCGTGACTTACCACTGGGGGCAATTTCCCTTCGGAGGATGCATACTGGGTCATAATCCAGCTCTTCCTGATCAAAAATTGATTCGAGGCGGAATTTATTGATGGTAAAAATACCCTCAATAATGCATTTTTTATCCTCATGATACAGAGATCGCTTATCAGCCCGATTTCCCAAAAGCAATCCAATAGCTCCTAGCATGATTGATTTGCCGGCACCCGTTTCACCAGTAATCATGTTTAGCTTGTCAGAAGGCCTCATTTCCAGCTTCTGGAGCAGTGCATAATTTTTTATGGTCAGGCTTTGCAGCATATTCTCTTTTTTTGAGGCTATCCGGAGGACAGATATATTCCGCTACACAAAATGGGTAAAGGTACAACGTAATTTCCAGATGCATAGTTTAAGTAACCATCTGGATTTAGCACAATAGTCAGTAGCCGAAAGCTACGTTGAGTATACAAAATTAAAGAATAAAATTCTTATTGAAAGTATACTTTGAATAAATTTTTTGTGAAGTCTGGGGAATCGCTACTGTATTATCGACTGGTATTTGTCGGTTTGTGAGGTGTTGAATTCCACAAAGGTATAGTAAGCTGAACGACGTACGGACGGATCGCCCTGAGTAAAAACACTGACTAACTCATCATTTTTAGCATCAAAGAAAGAAATAAGCGCAATTGCTTGGGGGAACAACTTTCTAACCTCTTCCATACCCTGGATGGCCTCCAGAATATTCTCTCGGCCCTTATCCTCTTCCTCCATAAATAAATCCAATCCCTGACGATGGTAGCTATATAACCCTTCCCGGATAGGAATCATCTGAGGATTAATCATATTTTCTACCAGCCAGTACCGATTACGCTGATTACCCCCAAACTGGTCCCAGCCCAGGCCCTGCTGTTGGGCATTAACGGTAATTTGCTGAGCAATTTCAAAATAGGGTTGACCTCCTAACTCACTGAAGGTATCATAATCTAATCCAATGATGATATAAGCGTAGAAAGCCAGTAAGCTGGTTATATTATCTGTAAAGTTATTTACGTTAAAGTTTAATGGTTGATCTTCAACATAACGAAAATTCCAGTCTCGGTCGGCAAAGTTCAGCACTATGGTCTCATAACTGGTACCGTAAACCGGGCGAGAGGATTGAATCTGCACTGTAGCCTCAAAGTCATTAACCGTCGGCATCAGATCGATCGTGATAATAAAATTGCAATTTATCCGCTCTTCCGGGGCATAAGTGTCATTCGTCCATTTCCGGTTATTCAGGAATTGGGAAAAGGATGTTTCCATATCCTCAAAAATCCGGGTTTCAGTGGTCTGTACATTTTGGTAATTGACCTGTACTGTTGCATTAAGCTCCTGGGCAATTCCCTTAGCTGAACAAAGAAGAGCAAGAAACAAAATAATACTACACTTCATAATCCTCAATGTAATTCCAAATATCTTTAGCGACCTCTTTCTTATCTTTTAACAAGTAGCTTTTTGGGGTAGTATCCTTCCGGCTTACTATGGTGATCTGGTTAGTATCGTAACTGAAACCTGCCCCCGGATCGTTCAAAGAGTTTAGCACCACAATATCCAGGTTCTTTTTTTCTAACTTAACGTTGGCCTGTTCTAGTTCATTATGCGTTTCTAATGCAAAGCCCACTAAAACTTGATCTGGTCGCTTTTTATTTCCTAATGTCTGGGCAATGTCGGGTGTCTTCACCAACGAAAGTGTTAGCTTGTTGGTCTTCTTTTTAATTTTCTGATCTTCCTTTTTAGCAGGAGCGTAGTCAGATACAGCAGCGGCAAAAACAGCAATATCAGCCTGTTGGAACTTCTCATCGGCAGCGTCCATCATTTCCTGAGCCGTTGTAACCGAATGGACTTCAATTTGAGGGTGGCTAATTTGTAGCGAGGTGGGACCGCTTACTAAAGTTACAGTAGCTCCACGTTCTACTGCTTCTAGAGCGATGGCATATCCCATTTTTCCTGAAGAAGCATTGGTCAAATATCGAACCGGATCAATGGGTTCCTGGGTAGGGCCGGCAGTAATTAGTACCTGTTTGCCTTCAAGCGAAAGTCTTTTCTGAAAATGTTCGGATAAAGTAGTTACTATATGTTCCGGTTCGGCTAACCGGCCAACACCCGAAAGCCCACTGGCTAGTTCACCATCTTCAGCATCGATAACATAGTTGCCAACTGATTTCAGAGTATTGATATTATTCTGAACCGATGGATGTTGGTACATATCTAAATCCATAGCTGGAGCGACCCACACCGGACAACGAGCCGATAGATACACCGCAGTTAAAAGATCATGACAGTGCCCATTGGCCAATTTGGAGAGCGTATGGGCACTAGCAGGAGCTATCATAATAGCATCAGCCCAAAGTCCCAAATCTACGTGATTATTCCACTGACCAGTAGTTAGGTTAGACGAAAACTCGGAAAGAACCGGTCGTTTGGAAAGAGTCGCGAGAGTTAGGGGTGTGATAAAATCCTGAGCGGCCTGGGTCATAATAACCTGTACTTCTGCTCCCTCCTTTACCAGTAATCGAACAAGAAAAGCAGCCTTGTAGGCTGCTATACTTCCACAAACTCCGAGGATTATTTTCTTATTGCGGATAGGCAACGTGGCAATTACTCGTCAATATCTTCAACGCGCCGATGCATGATCTCATCGTTCAAAAACTCATCCGTAGCCAAAATAGTGGGCTTGGGCATTCGCTCGTAAAACCGGGAAATCTCAATCTGCTCGCGATTCTCAAAAACTTCTTCCAGATTATCAACAGTAGTAGCGAATTCAGCTAACTTTCCGTTAAGCTCCTCTTTTAGGTTTACTGAAATCTGTCGGGCCCGCTTGGAAATGACTACCACTGATTCATAAAGGTTGCCGGTAGGAGCAGCAATTTTATCAGTATCGTGTGTAACGATAGAAGAATTTACGTTGGGCTTCTTAATCATGTTAAGCTAACTTAAATAGTATTATTACTCTTATTCTTTTTTACCTTATCTATGCAGGTTTCATAAATGGTTTCCGCTCGGGAAACGAACTTACTCTCCGGATATTTATCAATAAAACTCTGGTAATACTCAATAGTAGTGTAGTACCGCTCTTTCTGTTTAGAAACAATACTTTGCTCGGCCAATGCGAACTGTGATGCTAGTTTCCAGTAGCTTGCCTCCTCATTATAATCTGAATCCGGAAAATCCTTTTGAAAATTGTTTAGAGCAATGATAGCTGCTTTGTGGCGCTCTAAATGAAAATACTGCGTGGCGTTTCTAAATGCTTTCAGTTCCAGTTTCTCCTGAAGTTCGTCTAGAATTGCTTCAGCCCGATCTTTATAGTCACTGTAAGGGTAACGATTGATAAACCGTTGCATGGCATCAATTGCCTCCTTAGTGCTACTCTGTTCTAAACTAGGATTGGGAGACTCCAGATACAATGAGTAGGCATGCATAAACATAGACTCCTGAGCCTTCTCACTTCTTGAGTATGTTTCGTAAAACTCTTTAAAGTAATGAGCACTCAGAATATACTTGCGTTCGTAGTAGTGGGCATAAGCATAGTAGAACTGAGCTTCTTCAGCTTTTTGGGTACCTCGTATAATCGGAAGTACATTTTCAAGAAGAACTGTAGCTCGATAATAATCCTTAGCCTCGTAATACTTAAGGGCTGCTTCGTACTGCTCTTCCCAGCTACCTTTCTTTAGCAAATCGCGGTATTCGCTACATCCAGACCAAAGCAAGGTACATATGGCTACTAAGAAAACGAAAAAGAACTGTTTCAAACGGGCGAAGTTTAGGAACTGCAAAGATAGAGTTTCATTATACTAATTGCAACCGAGTTGTAAACCAACTAGTTCCGGAAGAAATATCTGCTAGGAAAGAAACGAAGAAGGGAATGAGGTTATTTTCTAACCACAAACTTTTTAGTGGTAACCCCAGTACCATTGAGTTGAAGGGTATAAAAGTAAATACCGTTGGTGAATTGATCAATGGGGAGCTTTAAACTAGACTCATAACGGTCCAAAGAGACTTTCATAACTTGATCACCCAGAATGTTATGAATGCTGATGGTAGCATCGCCAGCCCGATCCGTCAGTGTGTAATCTATAGTAGCCGATGAAGAAACCGGGTTGGGGTACACCTTGCTTATTTGAAGCAGCTCATTGCCGAACAGTAGCCCACTCGGAAAATTGTTTTCTATATGATACTTAAACCTTTCAGTCACCTTCCGATTGGGTGACTCAATATCATAAAAAGTGACTGACAGTTCTCGAGTAATTTCGTCGTAACCAGCCTTGAATTCAACCCGAACATCTTCCAGCGTCTCTCCGGGATTTAAGGTAGTAACTTCAAGTACGTCAAAATTAGTGAAACAATCATCACCAATGCAGATAGAAGAAACTTGTTCTGCCCGATGGAAAGGATCATTAATTTTAATTCCTAGTCGAATGGCACGATCACTAGAATTTCTCACGTTTAAGTCGGTTTGAACCAAATGACCGGTAGATACCGAAGACTCGAATACAGGATCAACTAGCTCTAAACTTTGGCTGAAAGCAGTAAATGAGAGGAAGAAAAGCAAGAGTAACGGTAAAAATAATCTCATCAAACGCACTTAATCACATGATATTTCATAAAAGTAACAGATTTTTTTATTCTGAAACAACAAAAATCGCAGCTTTTGTTACACCAGTCCTAAGAAATTAAAAACCAACCAATTGCTACTCCTTCCCATGAAACAAGCAGTTATCTATTATTGGAATTTGAATAGCCCGATTTAAGTTTTGGATAAACTAAAAAAGGATGTATTTTTTGCGGAAAAGTTACTTCGGTTTACTTTCTCTTTCTTCTTGACTCCAACTTTAGTGCACATTTTTTATTCACCCGAAGACTATGTTGTCTCTCCTAAGTAATCTGGTATGAACTCAATCCAAGGACCAGGAATTTTCTTAGCTCAATTCTTAGGCGACGGACCTCCTTTCAATTCAATTTCAACCATAGCAGACTGGGCAGCAGAGCTTGGCTACAAAGGGCTACAGATTCCTACTTGGGATAGCCGGGCGATAGATCTGGAGTTGGCTGCTAACTCTAAGAGTTATTGTGAGGATTATCAAGATCAGTTACGCCAATTGGGGTTAGAGGTAGTTGAGTTAGCTTCCTATTTGCAAGGCCAGGTTATGGCGATGCATCCAGCTTACGAACGATTATTTCAGCCTTTTTTTCCAGCAGGACTGAATGATCCTAAACGGGTAGTATGGGCCAGTAGTGAACTGCGGAAAAGTATAGATGCATCAATGAATATGGGTACTACCAATATTTCGGTGCTTTCAGGAGGTTTAGCCTGGCCCTACCTATACCCTTGGCCCCAACGTTCCGAAGGTTTGGTGGATGAGGCTTTTACCGAGTTGGTGAAAAGATGGTTGCCAATATTGGATTATGCTCACGATCGTGGAATTACGTTTGGTTTTGAGCTGCACCCTGGTTCTGATTTATACGATGGCGAAACATTTACACGCTTTTTGGAATTGACGAAGGAGCATCCCGCAGTCGGCATTACCTACGATGCCAGCCACTTTTTACTGCAACAGCTAGATTATATCGAATTCATTTCTATTTTTTCGGAACGAATCAAGGCATTTCATGTGAAGGATGCGGAGTTTAATCCTACGGGAATGCAAGGGGTTTATGGTGGGTATCAATCCTGGAAAAACCGAGCAGGTAGGTTTCGCTCTCTGGGCGATGGACAGGTAGATTTCAAGCGGGTCTTTACCTTACTGACCGAATTGGGTTTTCAGGGGTGGGCAATTCTGGAGTGGGAGTGCTGTATTAAGAGCCCCGAACAGGGTGCCCGAGAAGGAGCAACTTTTATTAGCCAACACTTGATTGAAGCTACCGAATTGGCTTTCGATGATTTTGCCAAAAGCTCTACCGATAAAAAAATGAACCGAGATATATTAGGATTAGAATGAGTTGACGAAACGCAATAATTTATATGATAGAAGACGAAAAATTAAAACAGCTTAAAGAAAAAGCAACGGAAATACGAAAGGAGATTGTAACGATGGTACATCGGGCTAACTCGGGCCACGTGGGTGGAAGCTTAGGGGCTACTGACTTACTGGTCGCATTGTACTATCAAGTAATGAATCATAAGCCAGATCAACCTGACTGGGAAGAGAGGGACCGGTTTATTCTTTCCAAAGGGCACTGTACCCCAGTTATCTACGCAGTTTTAGCCGACTGTGGCTACTTTCCGAAAGAAGATCTAAAAACATTTAGACGACCTGGCTCTCATTTGCAGGGTCATCCGTATCAGCCTAAAACCCCCGGCATAGAGGCTTGTACAGGAACACTGGGACTGGGAATTTCTACCGGATTAGGAATGGCACTAGGCGCTAAACTTCGCAACCAGAGTCATTAATACTACATTCTTTGTGGAGATGGTGAAATTCAAGAAGGCCAAGCCTGGGAAGCGGCTATGTTT
>CAKZYJ010000214.1 GCA_937884755.1 uncultured Flammeovirgaceae bacterium | reverse complement strand
CAATGTTTCTTGAGTCATTCCTAGAAAAGAAGCAACAGCACCTAATGGAAACCGCTGAACTAGGCTTCCATTCTTCTGCATAAAAGCCAAGTATCGCTCTTGGGGTGTTTTGAATACGATGGATAACAGTCGGTCTTGCTCGTGAACAAAGTACTGTTCGGTCAAACGCCGACCCAAATTAGCAACATCTATCCTCTGGCTGTAAAGCTGTGAGAGTTTCTGATAATTGATACGAAGAAGCGTAGCCTCCTCTACAGTTTCTATGTACTCAAAGGTTTTACTACCAGTAATTAGTGCATAGGCCGAACAACAGAACTCATTTTCCACAATTAGTCTAAATACAACTTCCTTTTCTTCCTTGAGATAATATTGTTTGAGACAGCCTTTCAAGACTAAGAACAAATCATTAGAACACCGGTCGGGCTCTAAAACGAGATTCTTTTTTGTGAGATTTATAGTACCGCTTATTTGTAAAATCTCGGATAAAGCTTCCTCAGATAAGGAATCAAAAACAGGTGATAGTTCTCTACTCATCTTATCAAGAATATCGCCCGAAATTAAGCAGTAAGTTTATGTTTTACTCTACTATTGCTTTATCAGACTGATAGCGAAGCCTCCGCCGGGAGCCATAGCTATTTCCATTTCGCTCGATGGGAAGACTTCTATCTTCTCAATTTCAATGCTGGTAGGATTGTCATCCCAATGGGCATCTGCGCCGTCTTGGTAGAGTCTGACTAAGTACTCCGATTCTTCTTCTAAGAAATCAAACTTAATGGTGACTGTTCGGGCTTCTTCATCGGTGATACCACCTATAAACCAATTTCCGGTTTCTCGCTCCTCGCGGGCGATGGTGACAAAATCACCTACTTCTCCGTCAAGAACTTTGGTTCGCTCCCAGTTAACCCCTACATCACGAATGAACTGGAAGGCAGGTTGCCCTTCGTAGCTCTCGAGGAGATCAGCTGCCATCTGCACCGGACTGTAAATCACCACGTACAATGCCAATTGGTGTGCCAAGGTAGTATTCACCTGATTACCTTCTTTGTAGGGCTCCATCTTGATATTGAAAACCCCAGGAGTAAAGTCAATCGGACCACTCAACATGCGGGTGAAGGCAATGATTGATAAGTGTTCGGGAGGATTACCCCCGTCCGATGCCCAAGCGTTGAATTCCTGCCCACGTAAACCTTCGCGGGCAATCATATTGGGGTAGGTTCGTCGAAGTCCAGTGGCTTTTATCGGTTCGTGGGCGTTGACAGCTACTTGATAGTCTGCTGCTTTGATAGCAGCATTGTTGTAATGATTGACCATCCACTGCCCGTGGTGATACTCACCCTTCGGAATAATCGGACCTACGTAACCCGACTTCACAGAATGAATACCTAGTGATTGCATCAGCGCATAAGCTGTATCCATTTGTTGGTCATAAGTGCGGGGTGCCGCTGAGGTTTCATGGTGCATAATCAGTTCCACACCTTTTTCCCGACCGTAGCGCACTACTTCTTCAATATCGTAATCAGGGTAAGAAGTGATGAAGTCAAATACTCCTTCTCGGTCTTCAAAACCAATCCAATGGTCCCAGCCCGTATTCCAGCCTTCTACTAGCAAACCTTTAATGCCGTTTTCAGCCGCAAAGTCGATGTAGCGTTTGGCGTTTTCGGTAGTGGCCCCGTGCTTACTGCCCGTCACTTGGTCGGTGGTGTAGGTGGACATATCCTGCGTACCTTCCATATCCCAAGTAGAAATGCCCAAATGCATCTCCCACCAGATACCGACGTACTTCATGGGAGTAAACCAGCTTACGTCACCGAGCTTATTGGGCTCATTCAGGTTCACAATCAGTTTAGATGCTAGTAATCCGGCAGCATCTTCACTCATCTGAATCGTTCGCCAGGGAGTGCTAAAGGGTAACCCGCGTTTTACTTTATAGCCTAATCGGTCTGAACCGACCAAACCACTTTCCATCCGCAGATTTTCCGGATCAATTCGTAAGGTCATTCCGGCGTAATCCACCAGAGCTGCTTCGTGAAAACTTAGGTGCAGCCCATCGGCCGTTCGCATCGTGATTGGAGTGTTCACCGCATTCTCGGGGATGTAGGATGAGTTGAGATCAGGATGATCTCGCTTAGCAATTGCATCTATTTCGGTGAACGAACTTGTGTTGTACAGATGCTCGTAAATATCCCAATCGCCGGGCTGCCACCAGCAGGTATGATCTCCAGTAAGCGCAAACTGGGTTTTCTCATCCATGATAATCAGACTAACTACGACCTCCTGCTCAGGAAAAAGATAGCGAAAGACTACACCATCGTTGTACGCCCGAAAGTAAATATCCAACGGACGATTGGGGGCTTCTTTTTCTTGCAAATGCACCACTAACTCATTGTAACGGTTTCTTACCGATCGCTGCTCGCCCCAGGGCATCTCCCAGGTTTCATCGTCTGAACCAGTATCCGTTCCGGTAATTTCCAAACCGCTAGTCAGTCCCGGTTGGTTCTGAAACTCAAAGCCTAAGGTGGACGGTTGAATCACCGTAGTTTCCCCGCGCATCACAGAATAGCTAGGGGTACCGTCTTCCTGTAGAGTAAAGTCAATCGTGATATTTTCAGAAGGAGAGGGGACTGAAGTGATCATAGTATTGTCGGGGCTAGAGCAGCTAAAAATACCGAGAATAGCCAGGATAGGCAGAATAGTTTTCATAAGCACGTTAGGTCAGTTGTACTCAAGCAACGGCTTACGCTGAAAGTTTGTTTAACCCTTTCGGCTAGTAAGGAGTCTTATCTGATTTAGCGTTCCAATCTTCAAACAGCTTGGTAGCTTCACTCTGACCGATTTGTTGATAATCCATTTTACGCTCTTCCCAGGCGAGGGGAATTTCTCGGTAGAGCCACTCGTCGTCAAAATTAGCTTGGGCAGCATCGTGGCGGGTGGCAGCAAACACTACCCGGTCAATTCGTGCCCAGTAGATGGCTCCCAGGCACATTGGGCAAGGCTCACAAGAAGTGTAGATGGTACAGTCACGAAGTTCAAAAGTATTCAGGTTTTGGCAAGCATCCCGAATGGCGACAACCTCCGCATGGGCAGTAGGATCGTGAGATGACGTAACCTGATTCTGACCCCGCCCGATAATCTCTTGATTCTTCACCACAATGGCTCCGAATGGTCCACCGACATTGGTGTTCATCCCTTCTCTAGCTAGTTCAATAGCGGCAGCAATGAAGTAGTTATCGTATTTCTTTGGGGCTTCTTGTTCCATGACTGCTAAGTTAGCAATCCTGAAGGCCAAGCAAAAAAATAGGCAGATGCTCCAAAGAACACCTGCTTATAATATGCTCTAGATTTATTTGATTTACTACGGAAGTAATACCTGATCAATTACGTGAATAACTCCGTTGGTAGCTAGAATATTCACGCTGGTTACTTCAGCATCTTCTGAACCAGCATTACCCGTATCAATGTCCGTAATGGTTACCGGATCAGCTACATTGATCGTAATATCTCCTCCCAGTGTAGCAACCGTACCACTTACCAAATCAGTAGAGAACACTGCACTTCCAACTACGTGATACAATAGTATTGATCGTAGTGTAGCCGCATCAGCCCCTTCAATGGCCGCTACATCCATGAAGCCAGCCGCCTGAAATGCAGCATCAGTAGGAGCAAATACCGTAAACTCACCATCACCACCTAGTACCTCAACCAAATCACTTTCAGTATCATCAGCATTTTGCAATGCAGCTAGCAACAAGGTAAACTCAGCCGGGTCAGCCATAGTAGAAGCTACTACTATCTCAGCGATAGAGTTCGCAGGTGGCACTAACACACCATCGATTGCGTGTACCACTCCATTTCCTTCTTCCAGATCAGGAACAACTACCTGAGTATTACCATTGATAAAGATTCCATCGGCACCATTATTACTAATATAAATTTTTGGGCTAATACCATCAGCGTCAACATCAAACGTAGCTACTGATGATGAACCACTCGCAATAGCTGAAGAAGGCACTGTGCTACTCAATACGTGGTATAGCAAAATATCAGCTAGCATATCGGAAGCTAACAATTCGGTAGCATCGGCGAAAGCACTAGCGTCAATGTATGCGGTGAATGCGTCATTAGTGGGCGCAAATACTGTTAGACTTGCCGTAGTGTCAGTAAGTGCGCCTGCTAAATTAGCTGTCTCCACCGCTGTTACTAGTGTGGTAAACCTTCCTTCGCTGTCAAAAATAGCGGGTTCCAGAACCGTTCCTAGACTATTAAGAATAAATGATGGAACCAGCACCGCATCAATTACATGAACTACCCCATTGCTAGCCGAAATATTAGCTAGTCCGTCTACTACGTTCACAGTTTCATTAATGATTACTCCATCGGTTGCATCAATAGCGATACTGCTACCTTCCAGAGTTTCTTCAGAAGCAGTTAGATCAGCGGCAGTCTTAGCAGTGCCTAAAATATGATACTGTAGTACTCGCTCTAATACGTAATCAGGTACATCATCCAACCCTTCAAAAGTACTACCAGTAGCAGTAGCCAGGGTACTTAATAGAGCAGCAAAAGCATCGTTAGTGGGTGCGAATACGGTCAATGTAGAAGACTCATTTCCGGCAGCATCCAATAGGCTAGGCACTCGCTGTAAAGCTGCTACTAATGTGCTTAGTGCATCAGTCTCCGTAGCGATTTCAGCAATAGTCTTAGGAGCTGGCTGAATAACGAACCCTTCCGGAACCAGTACTTGATCCACAGCGTGAATGACTCCATTAGTGGCTTCAATGTCGGCTACAACTACAGTAGCATTTCCTACAGTCACAGTACCTCCGCTTACACCAATTGTTAAGTCTTCTCCACTAAGTAGTGTGGGGACGGTCTGCCCATCGGAAAGATCTGTAGAAAGCGCCTTACCGTTAGCAACATGGTATTGTAGAATTTGTAGCAGTGACTCTTCACTAATATCTTCTAATGCATCAATGCCATCGGTACTCGCCAACAGTGCTGTAAAAGCATCATCAGTAGGAGCAAAAACCGTGAATGGCCCAGTTCCAGCCAAATCGTCATCCAACCCAGCAGCTACTACCGCTTGTACTAGTACTTCAAATCGGTCGTCGCCTTGAGCGATCTGCACAATGTTCTGAGTCGGGGCCGGATCAGGGGTCATGTCTCCATCCCCATCATCGTCACCACAACTGGCTAAAAATAATAAGCTCAAACTAAAGAATCCGGCTAAGCGGAATAGGCGATAAAAGTCAACAGTTGGTTTTCTCATTGTCTAAAAATGTTATGTGATTTGATTTTTCTGAATGTATTTTCCAACTGGCCTATCTTTGGAAAGTTATCAGTGATGTAGCTTAATACTCTGGTTTTGGAGTGAACTGTTGAATTAATAGACTGAACTGTTACACAAAATTTCTTTTCCCCTGCTTGCCGATATACCAGAAACATGGAGGCCATTTTGGACGACCTTTCCAACATCCCGAAAATATGGTCGATCAGAAACGATCTATTCATCGGATAAATCGTACATATGCATAAGAGAAGAAGTTCTTCCGGCGTTATTGTTGTAGTAGTAGACGATATATGAAACACATTTTGATTTTAGGAGCCGGGCGCTCCTCAGCCGCTCTTATTCAGTATTTGAGTGAGCAAAGCACACAACACAATTGGAAGATTTCGGTAGCCGATGCCTCTAAACCAGCAATTACTTTGCTTCACCAGCAATATCCGGCTATTGAAACTCAACAGCTAGATGTCCTAGACGATACCGCCCGACGGACGATTATTGAACCTACCGATCTGGTTATATCTATGCTACCCGCCCGGTTTCATATTCACGTGGTACGCACCTGCCTCACATTGGGTAAACATCTAATCACGGCTTCGTACGCGAATGATGAAGTAAGGCAGCTTCAGGATGAGATTGTTGATAAAAATCTGATTTTCCTGTACGAGTGCGGCTTAGATCCAGGGTTAGATCATATGTCGGCCATGCGTACTATCGATGAGATTACCACGGAGGGCGGTAAAGTCTCTTCTTTTCAATCATCTTGCGGTGGATTGATGGCTCCCGGCTCAGACGATAACCCCTGGCGCTATAAATTTACCTGGAACCCCCGCAATGTAGTATTGGCTGGAAAGTTCGGTACGGCCCAATACCTCTATAAAGGCCGCTACAAAAACATCCCTCACCACCAGGTATTCAAACGGCTTACGGCAGTTAAAGTACCTGGCTACGGTCGCTTTGAGTCGTATCCCAACCGTGATTCGTTAAAATATCGAGCTATGTACGGGTTGTACGATGCTGAAACTATTTTGCGGGGCACTTTACGACGACCTGGCTTCTGCGCAGCTTGGCATGCTTTTATCCAACTGGGTTTGACCGATGATAGCTATGAGGTTCGCAACCTGGAGAATATGACTTACGGAGATTTTGTGCGAGCGTATCTTCCCTATAGCGAAGACGATTTGGTAACTAACTTCAGCCGCTATATTGGCGTGGATATTACCTCAGAGTTGATGGAACGAATTACCTGGCTTGGTCTGCTAAATGAAAAACCGATTGGTCTTACCAAAGCATCACCCGCTGATGTACTGCAAAAGCTACTAGAAGAAAAGTGGCAAACCCAACCCGGCGATGAAGATATGATTGTAATGCAGCACCTCATAGAACATCAGCAAGGCGAGGAGAAATATTTGACGAAATCGTCATTGGTAGTGACTGGTAAACTTAATGGATTATCGGCTATGGCAAAGACCGTAGGCTACCCGTTAGGTATTGCCGCTAAGCTAATTCTGAATGGACAGATTTCTCGAAGAGGCTTGTTAATTCCAGTACATCAGGAGATCTACAAACCCATTCTAGCAGAACTTAATACTCTTGGTATTTCATTTGAAGAAACTACTGATTCTCTGTTTCCTGCGCTTCAGGAAAACTGATAAGATTATCGCGGTGAATAACTTTGGAACGAACTGTGTCTAAATTAGGAATAGTCACCGTGATACGCGTTCCTTCTTGGGGTGTTGACTCGACAGATAGCTCACCATTAAGCTTTGCCACCGTACTCTTGGTAATATACAGCCCTAAACCTGCCCCGTAAGATTGCTCGCTGGCCCGATAAAACATATCAAAAATCCGATCTTTCTGCTCTTCCTTAATTCCTACGCCATTATCCGCGAACGTAATACTGGTTTTGTCCTTTTCGTTAGTTATTAAGATTTGCAGCGATGGGGCAGCTTTATCTGAATCATAATACTTGATAGCATTAGAAGCGAGGTTTACAAAGATCATCTTAAGCCGATTACTATCTGAGTAACACTTTACTTCTGAATCAATCTGATAACAGATATCTACTGGCTTTTCCCCTGACTGTAGATACTGAAGGCTGCGAATAGTTTCGACTGTAATTTCCTCAAAATCGACTAAACCAATTTCCAAAGCGGTACGACCATTGCGAGAATAGTCTATGATCTCTTTAATAGTTTCGTCTAGCTTAAAGACGCTTTCTCCTACTTTCTCAATCAGTTCATCTCGCTCGCCCCTTTGTCTGGCTAGCTTCAGTAGTGAGATTAAGCCCATAATAGACGTCAGTGGTGAACGTAAATTGTGAGATGCACTGTACACAAATTGATCTAACTCGTGGTTAGCCTGCGTTAGTTGATCATTCAAGGCTTTTTCCTTAATTAAGGTCTTTCTAGTCCTTTCTTCAGCTCTCTTCCGCTTACTAATATCTCGAGCCGTATATTGGGCGTACAGTACTTCTCCGTCTTTGCCCCGGTGGAGCGTTTGGTTAACTTCTAACCACAAATATTTTCCTCGCTTCTTCTTAATCCGAATCTCAGCATTTGCCTTTAGTTCGGTACCAGACATAGTTTGCTCTACGTCTTCTGAATGTAAGAGATCGTAGACCGAGGTACCAATTACCTCTTCTGGTGTATATCCTACTACCCGTTGGACGGAAGGCGTAGTGTAGAAAACCTCTCCGTTAGGTTTACTAAAGAATATAATATCATATAGATTCTCAGTAATCAGCAAGATCTTTTCCTCGGATTCTCTTATCCGCTTACCAGCAATGTTAATAAACTTCTCGAGTTCTTTTAGATCGCGATCTGTGGTTATCTGAATATTTTCCTCGGCTTCTCTGCTTTCGCTATGTACCAGTCTTTTCATCTTTTCAGTTAATTCTCTAATCGGACTCATAATCCAATTAGGAATTTTATCCAAAGCTACTCCCACTACCAGCAACACTAATATGCTAGCTAGAAAGGTATTCACTTTGGCTTTCAGGTATAGACTCTGTAATTCCTGGTCCTTTTCTTTAAGCAGCATGTGATGTGCTTCTACGATGTTAGTACCGTTTGAGAGCAGTACTTCATTTTGCCAGCTCAGCAGAGTCAAATAGAGTTGGTCTCGATCTTTGGTAGTGGGAATCTGATCAAGCGTTTGCTCGTACTTTGTATAGCTTTCTTTCAGTTGATTATAAAGCTTCTGTACTTTTTCGCCTTCAATATTCTGCTGAATGGTAGATAAATAATTAGAAATGATTTTCTGTTCGCTTTCAATAATTTTCAGCAAACTCGCCTCTTCACTGACGGAAGTACTGTCCAGGCAAATCATTACTAACATCCGATCAATTTTAGCTAAAGAAACAATGATTTCCTCGGCGGCCTTTACCGCTTGGTAGTCTTCCTGAAGAATTTGGGTAGATGTTGATCCAATTTTACTCAGATAGTAGATGGACGTTCCGAATGAAATGAGTGTTAATGCCAGCACAAAAATCAGGGCTGAAAGTATGTGTTTTCTAATACTCATAGTTGAGTTTATTATGCTTTGTCTTACCCTTAATCTCCGAAATACTATTTAAACTCTATTTTGAGTACAACGCTGTTTTTTTTTGAGAAAGCTATTCTTATTGTGAGGTAAAATCTGCTACTATTTATTAGTATCAATCCTTTTGATTGTATCTACCACGTATTTTATTTCTACTCTATTTCCTAATTAAACCTACCTATCAAGCTATTTCAAGGATTATTAATAGCTCCCTGTGGCACCCCCTATATTGATCATTCAATTAGCGAGCCATACTAAAAATAACACCTTACACCAGCCCCACCTTGTAGGTATAATAAAAACGGTGAATCCACAATTTCTACTAATAAATTTATATCAAGGTCAGTCCCAGCGGTTCGCTCACTTGAAATCCAATATCCCATTGTAGGGTTTGTGCTTGAGCAGTTAATGTGCTCAATGCGAGTATAAATATGGCAACGATAACTTTCTTCATTCTTTCTTTTTATTCTAAAAGAAACTGGGCAAAATTAGGTAATCCTTTTGCAAGCGATATACGTTATCTCATCATTTACTTACATATGTATTTCAATCTGTTGTTTCACTAATCTTTACAACTATGGCTATTACAACATTACCCGATTTGCTTGACAAGATGTGGCAGGATTACACGGCTATGAATCCGCAGCCGTTAAAAATCTACAACTTATTTCTGGAACGTGGCGACCAGGTTCAAAACGATCATATCGCGTTTCGCACCTTTAATCACCCTAAAGTGAATGTAGATACCTTGGCTCAACCCTTTTTACAAAGTGGCTACGAGTATCAGCAAGATTATCATTTCGTTGAGAAGAAACTTTACGCCAAACACTTTGAGCACCCGGACACGCAGATGCCCAAGATCTTTATCAGCGAACTCAAGCTAGAAGAGTTTGACGATGACTTGCAGAATGCCATACAGCAGTTAGTTAATCAGGTACCGGAAGAGTCTACTCAGCAATTCGACTTCTGTTCTAACGGCCGTCCCTGGGAGGTAAGTTACGACATTTACGAAAAGCTTCGAGTTAAAAGTGAATACGCCGCCTGGATGGCCGCCCACGGCTACCGCCCCAACCACTTTACGGTGTTTGTGAACGCACTCAATAGCTTCAACGACATTCGGGAGGTGAATGAGTTTATTAAACTGAACGGTTTTAAGATGAATGACAGTGGCGGAGAGGTGAAAGGTTCCAAGGAAGTATTTCTGGAGCAATCTTCTACTTTAGCCGATACGGTGGAGGTTGACTTCAGCGATAGTACCCACGCGGTACCCGCTTGCTACTACGAATTTGCGCAACGCTACCTCAAACCAGACGGTAATTTGTATCAGGGATTTGTGGCTACCTCGGCTGACAAAATTTTTGAAAGCACGAACAAAAGCCAGTAAAGTTTCTGTTTTATTAAAAATTTTGTAATTTAATCACGATCATTCTATTCCTTTTTGTGGTTTAACTTACAATATCAAAAAAGCCCGATGCTATCGGGCTTTTTTGTTTTTGGTTTATAGTCATTCTTGGTTTTCTACATTTTGAACGTTTTTCGCTTTTATAAGCCTAAAAATTTTGTAAACTGATTTAAGAATTTTCGCTGACCTGTTTAAGATTAGCCAACCCTTGTTCAAAGTCTTTGCCAAGCATGCCGTCCATAAACAATCCGAATAGACGGTCTACCGGATATCCCAATTCTCCTTCATTAATCCAAGTTACCCGTGTACCGTCGCTTACCGGTTCAAACTTCCAGATATCATCTGATTCAAACATTTGCGGCTCCTGAAAGGCCAGACGGGATTGCATAAATTTATTAGGTTCCAACTCCTGAATGGTGAGTGATCCTACTCCTATCTTCTCTCCTTGCCATGCCCACACCGAGCCAATTTCGTAACCCGAACCCGTAATCGTATTTTCTACGGTAGGGTCCATTTTGGTCCAGGGATTCCAGTCAGCCCAATGGTTTAAGTTACCTACGTGAGCGTACACTTTATCCACCGGCTCCTGAATTACTACCGACCGCTCTACGTGGTAAGTTGAAGGCAGAAATAGGGCAACAATCAGGAATAAAGCCATAACGGAAAGTACGCCGATGAGGATTTTTTTGAGGAGTTTCATAGGGGTGATAGGTTAGGTGATTAATACAACAAACAAGGTACAATATACTTAAAATAAGTACAATAGTGGCTAAAAAAATCCCCCAATCAGGGGGATAATCGTTGAACTAAATATCAAATTTAATTCCTTGAGCCAGCGGCAATTCAGTGCTGTAGTTAATCGTATTGGTCTGCCGGCGCATATAGGCTTTCCAGGCATCCGAACCGGATTCACGCCCCCCGCCAGTATCTTTCTCACCCCCGAAAGCACCGCCGATTTCGGCACCTGAGGTACCAATATTTACATTGGCAATACCGCAATCAGAACCCCGCTGCGACAAAAAGGCCTCGGCCTCCAGTAAGTTGGTGGTAAAGATAGCTGAAGATAAGCCTTGACTTACGTCGTTATGCGTGGCAATGGCATTGTACACATCTCCCTGGTATTTGATCAGATATAAAATAGGAGCGAATGTTTCTTCCTGCACAATTTCGTAGTGGTTCTCCGCTTCCACTATGGCCGGAGCTACGTAGTTACCGCCTTCGTACCCCGCTCCGTCCAGCACTTCGCCACCAATCAGCAGCCTCCCACCTTCTTGCTGCGCTTTTTGTAACGCACTCGTAAAGTTGTTTACCGCATCCTGATCAATCAGTGGGCCTACCAGATTATTCTCATCCAGCGGATTACCGATAGATAGTGTCGGGTAAATCTTCAGTAACCTCGCTTTCACCTCATCGTAACGACTCTCATGAATGAGCAACCGGCGAGTGGAGGTACAGCGCTGCCCGCAGGTACCCACTGCCCCAAATACGGTTGCCCGAATGGCCATCTCCAGATCAGCGTGTTCAGTAATAATAATGGCATTGTTTCCACCTAATTCTAGTAAAGACCGTCCCAAACGAGCCCCCACGGCTTCGCCTACCTTTCTTCCCATACGGGTTGAGCCAGTAGCAGAAACCAAAGGTACTCGACGGTCGTGCGCCATCTTAGAGCCAATCTCCGGGCCACCGATGATCAAATTGAAGATCCCTTCCGGCAGATTATTTTCCTTCAGAACTTCCGCTACAATTTTCTGACAGGCAATGGCAGTAAGCGGAGTTTTTTCGGAAGGCTTCCAAACACAGACATTACCGCTTACCGCCGCCAGCATAGCATTCCAGGCCCAAACCGCCACCGGAAAATTGAAAGCAGAAATGATTCCGACAATGCCTAGCGGATAGTACTGATCGTACATACGGTGCTGCGGGCGCTCCGAGTGCATCGTAAACCCGTAGAGCTGCCGCGACTGGCCTACCGCAAAATCACAGATATCGATCATCTCCTGCACTTCACCCAGCCCCTCTTGGTAAATTTTTCCCATTTCGTAGGTTACCAGTTTACCGAGCGGTTCTTTGTACTGCCGCAGTTTATTCCCGATCTGCCGAACAACCTCTCCCCGCTGGGGAGCGGGCATCATCCTCCAGGTTTTAAAGGCTTTTTGCGCTTGTTCGATTACTTGTTCGTAATCAGCTTCACTCGCCATTTGCACGCTGGCAATCGGCGAGTCATCTACCGGAGAGAGAATATCCCGGGTTTGCGCACTCGAGCTGATATTACCATATTTCTGCCCCGTACTGTATGACGAGTTAGTTGATTGTATGCCAAGAGTATCTAATACCTCTTGCATACCTTGGGTCATTGTTGCTGTTTCCATATTCCTTTAGTATTTATTCTTCTTCGCTCTGCCGAGCCGTCTCGACCGTGTTTTTGTTTTTTACGTATTTGTCCAGCCACTGATCCATTTCCCAAAGCATATGTAAAACTGATTCCTGTGCCCGGTAGCCGTGGCTTTCGTGGGGTAGCATCACCAGGCGGGCGGTAGCACCCAGCCCTTTGAGTGCATTAAAGTATCGTTTACTCTGTAATGGATACGTACCGGAATTATTGTCGGCTTCGCCGTGGAGCATCAAAATTGGTTCATTTATTTTGTCCGCGTGCATAAAGGGCGACATCTGATAATAGATTTCGGGTGCTTCCCAGTAGGTTCGTTCTTCGCGCTGAAAGCCGAACGGCGTCAAGGTACGGTTATAGGCTCCGCTGCGGGCAATTCCGGCGGCGAATAGATCGGAATGGGCCAGTAAGTTCGCCGTCATAAAGGCCCCGTAGGAGTGGCCGCCAATGGCAATACGGCTGCTATCGGCAATACCCATTTCCACCAATTTATCAATAGCGGCCTCGGCATTGGCTACCAGTTGCTCGCGAAAAGAATCGTTAGGCTCTTCGTCGCCCTCTCCGACCACCGGCATGCTGGGGTCATCCAGAATAGCGTAGCCCTGGGTCACCCAAAATAAAGGCCCACCTGATCTGATCCGAATAAACTCGTAGGGTGAGCCTTCCACCTGCCCGGCCGCATCGGCACTTTTGAATTCGCTGGGGTACGCCCACATGAGCACTGGCAATTGTTCATCGCCGGGTTCGTAACCTTCGGGAAGATATAATTTGCCCTGTAATGCTACACCATCGTTTCGTTCGTACTTTACCACCTGCTTTTTAACATTTTTCAGCTCCGGATACGGATGCGGAAACTCCGTTAGTGTAGTTAGCTTATCCGACTTCCAGTCGCGGATGAAGTAGTTGGGTGGCTCTTCGCGCGACTCGCGGCGGGTAAGTACTGTGTTATCTTTGGTATCCAGTATTTGCACCGGATATTCGTAGTAGGGAGCTTCGGATTGCCACAATCTTTTGGTTTCCTGATTAGCCAGCGTAAAGGCATCTACAAACGGACGGTTACCTTCGTCGGAGGCTCCCTGTCCAGTGAGGTAAAGCGTCTTACCGCCTTTGTCGGTCAGCAATACCGAACGACCGTACTGATTAGCCTCAGTTTCAAAATTACCCGGATCGCTATAGCGATCTTCAAAAGAACGGTCGAATAGCACTTTTTTAGAAGCTTCTCCTTCGTCAGGATCAAAAGACGAAGTAATCAGTTGACGGGTGCTCCACCAATATTCCGAGGCGATTGCCAGATCTTCGTCACCCCAGATAATTCTGTTGTACCGAAGTTTCATCGGAATGCTCGCCTGTTTTTCCCCATCGAACGGAGCTTCTAAGTAAAATAGCTGATCCCGTACATCGGCCTCCTGGCTCGGATCGCCGCCGTCCTGGGCTTCTACCCAATATAGTGTGGCGGGTTGGTCGTTTCGCCAGACAAAATGACGAGGTCCTTCTCGCACGGCGTTAAAGCCCTTTGGTATGTTTTCGGCTAGGGGAATCTCGGCAATAGTCTGCACCCGTTCCCCATCCTGATTCCACACCTCTGCCGATAGCGGGAATCGATAGTAGGGTACCAGATAGGAGAAAGGCTGTTGAATTTGCGTAGCTAAAATATAGTTGCCATCAGGCGAAGGAGATACTTCCGAAAAAATGGCGGGTTCACCCAGAGATTTTACCTCTTCAGTTTCTACGTTGATTGACATTAACTGAGCGGTACTATAATAGGCGAATAACGCTTCGTCCTGGGAGTTCTTTAGTAAGTCCTGATAGGAGCGGGCAGGGGCGTTTTCTCCGATAGTTTCCTGTACGGTGGGTCCAGTGGGAGCCAAAGAGGCAGTGGGCGCATCGCCCCGGTCACTCACTAGCGATTTGTACACCAACGTTTGGTTGTCGGATAGCCAGGTGTAGGGCAGTCCTCGCATAGCATCATTTATTACCGGTTCAGTTAGTTTGCTAGCTTGCTGGTTAACCATATCGGCTACCCACAGCTCCAAGCCAGCTTGCTGCGTAAGCGTGAATGCTACTTTTTGCCCATCGGGCGACCAGCTTACGTTTTCAATTTTCGGATTCTCCGGAAGCCCCTGGATAGGGGTTGGCTGGCTATTATCTACTGGCTTCACCGACATTCCGGTATAATGCCCGCCCCGGCTTTGTCCATTGGTGCGCGGGTTTATTCTCAATCCGGCCAGTCGTAGTTCGGGCTGCGCCAGCTCCTCGATAGAAGGGTAGCCCGATTGCTCCAGCAATAGCATCCACTCGTGCGAACTGTTGACGGTTACAGCGGGAGTGAGCGGGGCGTTGATCAGGTTGGCAATAGCCGGGGGTGGGATTTGGTAGGTAAGATCTTTCTGCGCAAATAGCAGCGAACAACTTACCCAACACCAGAGAATAAGAAGGTTAGTAATACGAATCATAGCTTAGCGTAATTATGTGTGTACGGCAAGTTACTCATTTTTTGTGTCGCTTCGAGTGAGCGAAGACAAAATCATAGAACACCTTACACGTTCATCGCTGAGCCAGCGTTAGGTACAGTAGTTGCACCTCATTGATAAAACCAAAAAAGAGTGGACATGATGCGTCTAGTATATTTTCTCGCTTTTGCTTTGTTATGTGCTGCTGGACAGCCTATCTCCTCCGTTATTAATCAGCCGTTTCCAAGCATGCAGGCCGAAACAGTAGACGATAAGGTGATTAACATACCGAAGGATACCAAAGGCCGGGTTACGTTGGTAGGTTTAGCTTATTCCAAAAAGTCGGAAAAAGACCTAAGCAGTTGGATGAGTCCGGTATACAACACTTTCATTTCTCAGAAAGTGAATCCGGGTAGTGGCGGGCTATTTTCCAGCTTTGTCTATGATATTGATGTTTACCTGGTACCGATGTTTACCGGAATAAAAGCCGCCGCAGCGGGTACTGCCAAGCGTAAAGCCGCTAAGGAAATGGACGAGCGCCTAATGCCTTACATTTTGTTTTATCAGGGAAAGCTAAAGCCTTACAAGGAAGCGCTGGATTTTGAAAAGAAGGACGTCCCCTACTTCTTCTTACTGGATGAAGCCGGAAAGATCGTTTACGCTACCTCCGGGGCCTACTCCGAGCGCAAAATGGATGGTATTAAAAGTGCGATTGATGAATTGGAATGATCTACTATTAGCGCATCCCTTTTATTAAACTTGGAAGATACGGCTATTTTTCAATTAATTGACAGTTTAGACGGTCTGAAAAACACTAGCAATTATATGTCAGACTCAGCTTTTATTTTGACAGAAGAACCTACTAGTGGGGAAACTTTAGTGTGTGAGATTATTAATACTTGCATTTCTGTAAGAAAGAGCTTCTCCATATATGAATATTATGAGGGAATTAACTTTCCAAGTCTCATTATCAATGATGTAAACTATAATCCAGATGAAGACGAGTATTTGATTTTGTATTTCAACGATAAAAGCAAAATCAAAAAACATGATTTTATCAGGGAGGGAAATCAGAAACTTTGGAAATCAATTAATCTAGTCTTCGACGATAGTAAGTGTCTGCTTACCTTCTGTTTTTACTATCTACAGCAGAATAACAATCGGAAAGTTTCCAATGTCTTCGACACAGTATTTTCCTTACATGAACTGCAAAAATTTGAGAGAGTGGAAGACTATTATGAATGGGCATACCAACGACCTGATAATAACCTAAAGTTCTAACTTGGAAATATTTCGCTGAGCATTCTCATACGATCCTAGCCAGTCCGTTGGCAGATTAATGATAAGTACTCCTTTATGAACAGGGTGTATTGATGTACCTACCCCTAAGAACCTAGACTACTCAAAGCAGGTTACTGCACCCCTCGAGCCGATGGCTGCAAAAACTTTGGTGATTCTCCTTAATTAGCCGAATATGGCCGTAAGTTTATCATTAGAATCCCAACAGCATGTTCCGAGAATATATCACCATCGCCTACCGCAGTATTACCAAGCATAAATTTTACTCGTCTATCAACCTACTTGGGTTAGCCACCGGCACCGCTGCCTGCCTGCTGATTTTGCACTACGTGCACTATGAGCTGAGCTACGAAGACTTTCACCAGAAATCCGAACAGATTTACCGACTCACACTGGACTCGTATAAAGATGGTGAATTGCAGGTGCAAGATGCCGAAATGTATCCCTTAGCCGGTCCTGAACTGAAGGAGCAAATGCCGGAAGTGCTTGACTTTGTCCGCTTACACGACGAGCAAGGACTAGTTATAGGTACCGAAAAGTACCGAGAAAGTGAAGACCGAATGTACTACACCGACCCTTCAGTATTTTCAATATTCTCACTCCC
Organism: uncultured Flammeovirgaceae bacterium; assembly: GCA_937884755.1. Taxonomy (GTDB): domain Bacteria; phylum Bacteroidota; class Bacteroidia; order Cytophagales; family Cyclobacteriaceae; genus Tunicatimonas. The sequence continues at coordinate 1,432 of CAKZYJ010000214.1, read as the reverse complement.
GCTTACGCAAGGTGATCCTACTACCGCACTAGACGAGCCCTTCGAGATGGTGATTTCCGAATCTAAGGCGAAACAATATTTTGGAACCACCGAAGTGCTGGGTAACACCCTGGATCTTTACGGATTGGGTAATGAGCAGAAAGCCGCAAAAATCACCGGGGTGATGAAGGACTTACCCCCGAATACCCATCTCAAAATTGATTTTATGCTTTCGTATATCTCACTGCGCGATGAAGCTATTGATTACCCCATTGGGTGGAACGGAAATAACGAATTCACGTATTTGTTGATGGACCCGCGGACCAATCTGGGTGAGTTCCGTCAGAAGCTAGATGTCTTGGCTGCAAGCTTAGAAGATAAACTGGGCGAAGAGCGCTTCAACGTTCAGCCGATAAGCGACATTCACCTTTACTCAAACAAGACCTATGAGCCGGAAGCCAACGGAAATGCCAACACGGTGTATTTTCTGTCGGTGATCGCCCTGTTCATTCTGATTATTGCCTGGGTGAACTACATCAATTTAGCCACTGCCCGTTCGGTAGAGCGGGCCAAGGAAGTGGGGGTAAAAAAGGCCGTGGGCTGCTCCCGTTCGCAGTTGATTCAGCAGTTTCTGTTTGAGTCTTTTTCTATTAATGTGTTAGCGATGATCCTGGCAGTAATGATAGTGTATCTGAGCTTTGCTGCCTTTCGTGAACTCAGCGGCCAACCGCTCAGTATCCGGCTATTCACCGATAGTTATTTCATTCTAGTCATCGTTGCCCTGCTGTTAGTCGGCACCCTACTTTCGGGGCTGTATCCGGCCTTAGTGCTCTCCTCTTTTCGACCGGTGGCGGTAATGAAAGGTAAACTGAAAAATACTACTCACGGCCGATGGCTCCGTCAGGGCTTAGTTGTTTTTCAGTTTCTGGCTTCGGTAGTACTGATGGTAGGGACGTTTACCGTATACCAGCAGCTTGAGTATATGCAGGAGCAGGAGTTGGGAATAGACACCGAGCAGGTGATGGTAGTAAAGATGCCACTGGAACTCCAGTATGATCCCGAAATAGCTACTAAGCTAACGTCACTTCAGCAGGAGTGGAAGCGCCTTTCATCCATCGAGCAAGTTGCCGGAGCTCAATCGGTACCGGGAACGCGATACACGCTACAAAGCTCACGCATCGGTATTCGGACTGAAGGCCAAGCCGAATCCGGAAACAACTTCACGTACTACCATTACGGCATAGATGATGGATTGATTAGTACTCTGGGAATAGAACTTCTTGCCGGACAGAACTTTCGCCCCGGAGTAGATAATGAACGGAAAGCAATTCTTAACGAAGAGGCTATTCGTCTACTCGGCTTTAAAAGTCCGGAGGAGGCGGTAGGCCAGAAAATTACTTTTGACAGTGTGACTACCATTGTTGGGGTAGTGCGGGACTACAACTATCTCTCT
>CAKZYJ010000213.1 GCA_937884755.1 uncultured Flammeovirgaceae bacterium | reverse complement strand
GCCAATAGCCCCAAGCTACAAACTGTCGGGTGGCCTGGTGCAGTCGTTCAGCAATCCGGTCGTCTTCCCATTCGGGGCAACACCCGCGCTTCCTAGCGTAATAAGTCTGTCTTCGGAGGCCCAGCACTCCACTCTTACGACGCACACTTTGAGTTTTTCCTACCCGGTCCATCAGTCTTTCTTTTTCCGCTGGGCTGAAATGTTTTCCGTCGTGGAACGATTGCCACCTCGTAGCCCTCTTGCAGTATTTCATGGTCTATGCGTAACTCAGCGTACATCTTTTTAAGCGGGCGTTCTCTCGTTCTAATTCTTTGAGCCGACGACGATCATCATTTTGTTGATCTGACAAGTCTTGCTTCCATTTATAGAAGGTGGCTGGACTGATCTGTTACTGTCGGCATATGTCATCCACCTTCTTACCAGTATCTTGTTCGGCAATGATTGCCAAACGTTGAGATTCGTTAAAACTGCTTTTTCGCATGATCTTTAGAAGTTTAAGTTAGAAATAAATTTGCTAACTCTCTACTTTTAAATGGGTGCGCTTATCGGGAAGAGGACAGTTTCAATTCGCTTGTTATATTGAAGTTTCTAATAACTGTATCTGTACTACATTAAAGCCTGCTTATGTTTGCCTCTGAAGGAGAAATTTTCAAGAGACCTTTTCTTAGATACGCAGTGCGAAACATACGTGCCTGTTGCTAGGCGCATTTATAATTTTAAGTTGCACATATAAACCAAAGGATAAAATTTAACAATGCTATAAATGTTATGCTTAACAGAGATTACTTATAGACCTCGATGTTTCCTTTTTTAATTCTTCTCAAGAATGATTGCATATCTTTCTTTACTAAAGGCGCTAATATATAACAACCTAAAATGTTGGGAAGTGACATAGCGAACAACATACCATCTCCAAAGCCTAAGACTGGCTCAAGGCTTACCGAGGCTCCAACAACGATAAAAGCGCAAAATACTACTTTGTAGATAACGACCGATAAAGGCGATTCACCAAATATATACGTCCAGGCTTTTACTCCATAGTAGGACCAGGAAATCATAGTAGAAAAGGCGAACATAAGCACTGCAATGGCTAATATATAGGGAAACCAGCCGATTACAGTAGCAAAAGCATCTGAAGTTAATGAAATACCGTCGGTCTCACCTTCATAAAGACCTGATATAACAATTACTAAAGCAGTCATTGTACAAACTACTACTGTATCAACAAATGGCTCCAGCGAAGCCACAAACCCTTCGGTGACTGGTTCACTGGTTTTTACTGCTGAATGGGCAATAGCCGCCGAACCTACTCCCGCTTCGTTAGAGAAAGTAGCACGTTGCATACCAGCGATAAGTGTCCCAATAAGACCGCCTGCTAAAGCATTTCCTCCAACTGCTCCTTCTACAATTTTAGCAAAGGCTTCCGGTACTTGCCCGATGTTGGCTATAATAACTGCAATGGCTGCAATAATATAGACACCACACATAAAAGGAACGATCTTTTCAGTTACCCGGGCAATACTTTGGATACCACCGATAATTACAATACCTACCAACACTGCAATGATTAACCCAAACACCCAGGTTTGCTCGCCAATAAAGGTATTTTGACCTCCGGTGATTCCAATAATTTGTTCGGCTGCTTGGTTAATCTGGAACATGTTTCCACCGGCAAAGGAAGCCCCAATGGCCATGATTGCGAAAAAACTAGCCAAGAAACTTCCTAACCGTCCCATTCCTTTTTGGGCTAACCCCTTGCGCAAGTAGTACATCGCACCTCCTGAAACTGTACCATCGGCGTGTTCATCTCGAAACTTGACACCTAAGGCACACTCTACGAACTTAGATGACATACTAAAGAGACCAAAAATAATCATCCAAAAAGTAGCACCCGGTCCTCCCATTGAAATCGCAACGGCTACACCAGCAATATTTCCCAAACCAACAGTACCAGAAAGAGCAGTAGCCAACGCCTGAAAATGAGTAACCTCGCCGGGATCATCTTCATGGGTATATTTACCCTTTACAATGTCAATAGCAGTTTTGAATCCTCGGATATTGATGAAATTAAGATAGAAAGTAAAAAACACTGCGCCGGTAATTAACCAAAGCAAGATGAAGGGTACTTCCACACCACGGATAGTAAAAAGTGGATAAAATATAATAGAGGTGGCAAAATTAGAAATAGGTGTGAATATAGAGTCAATGGTTTTATCTATACTTAGGCTATCGGAAATTTGTACTAATAAAGGAATCCGTTTGAATGCAAGTAAGATAGACAGAACAAGTTTGGTCATATTTGTTAATTTATTAAATGATTGTATTCGCTACCAATATAATCACTTTCTTCAGTATCACTAAATGAATCTTTTCTATGAAAAACAATATCTTGAATGGGTGCATATACCTGCATACAACTTTTAAAGATCGATCTTATGTCCTCCCTAGGATGATTCATATAAAGAGCAGGAAGAAATTCATCAACGGGAATAATGTTCTGATCATAGCGAGCTTTTAAAATCTTAATTAGACCTTTTTTACTCATTACATACCCTCGACTTGAGTATGAGTAACCAGGTTTTACGATAAAATTGTTAATTGGTGTATCTTTTCCAACCCTAGATCTACCTAAATAAATCATATCCCAACTGATATCGTAATTATTTACAGAATAAAGTAATTGATTAAACTTATATTGAAAATTATTGGCAAGAGTCACATCGTCTTCAAGAAAAATAGATATTAGATAATCTTTTTGTAAAGCCAATTTCCAACAGAAATAGCGGCTTATTGCACATCCAATTTCCCCTTTTTTCAAGTCCCTGTTCCACCATTTATTATTAGATTCAATTTTCCAATCATATAATCTGTAATTCTTTATGTCTGATGGCCTCATAGTTTTACCATCAAACGGACCATGAAAATCTGATGTGAATATTACATTAAAATTTTCTGGCAAAATTGCCTGCATATTTTTCTTTCTTTCCTGCCTCCTTTTTAAGTTTATCACAAAACAAGAGTACAAATCCATTGAATTTTGCGTTTTTTCTTTATATACTAAAATGAGCCAATAAGATAAAAATAAGCTAATTTACTACATTTATAGATCTGTAGCTACTTGATTAGGCAGACAAAGTTGGTTGTGAGTATTCTATCGATCATCAAGAATATTCTAAAAAATTTTCTCTTGAGGGTTTATTTTTCCACCAATTAACCAGTAAGGTTACCCTTAGTTTATTTCTCTCCGTCTGTGGAATATCAGATGACAGAACTCCGTGGTATAGTTCTCCGGGAAAGACAAAGAAAGAATTGCCTTTTGGTTTTATCTTTATTTGATGAGTTGGAAATTCTGGTGATAATTTCAAGCTAATGGGATCTAATATCTGATCAACTACTACAGTTTCCCCCCCATATTCATTAAAATAAAAAACACTTGCAAATACTGGATGAGAAACACGCCTTTCTTCTTTATAGAGATATTCGTCCTTATCAAAATGAAAAGGCTTTTTATCGTCTATGGGTTTAATCCTAAGCCACCATTCTACCCCTTCAAATAAGTTCTTTTTGGGATCTATTAGATCAATCAAATAATTTATTAAGCCTTCTGTCTCACTATTAGCATCTCGTAATATATAAGAATACCAATTTGTTTTGTTTGTATATGTTTTATTAATCTGAGCTAGTCTCTCCAGAGAATTATGGAATAAATTGCTAGGAAGAACGTCTTCAAAATATTTAACATTCGCGAAAACCATTGTTAAAATGTTTTAGGTTAGAATTAAACTACATACTAGCTAAAAGCCCGGTAGATTTAAATTCGTGTAAAGCTGACTGAAGTTTACGGCTCATCATGTATCTTAAAGTCTTCATCAGGTGGTTCTTTTTCTTGGTTTTCAAAGTATTGTTAAGCGCACGACCGCTATTACTTTTAAGTCACGTTACCCGTACTGACTGCAAAATATCCTCTGACCCAAATGAGATACTGAGCAATTTTGGCTACTGATTAAGCGTAGTAAACGGTGACCGCGCCATAGCTTATCTGTAACCGGGCCGCCGGAGCGGTGAATATGACCTTTTGATACATGCCCCTTGATTATTTGTATTTCATTAGCTAAACGTATTTTCCATATCAACATTCTGGTTCTTTTGGCGATCTTTCCCTCGCGGCATCTGCTCGTAGAACAGGCTTTCTATATTTAGTTATCCAAACAATATTTATTTTTAGATCATAGCAAGTATGCGAGCCTCTGCAGTAGTCTGACATCTCGCAAAGTTAATAAAAGTTGCCGCCCGCGTAGCGTCCACCTCATGAGTAGTACAAAGCTTTTAAATGTAATAGTAACTATCAAAAATAGTTAAACATTAACCAATTACCATTTTTCAATATGTAAGGCTTTTAACCTTCTTTTGTTATCTCACTTATTTCGCAAGTTTACGCGAATCCTCTAGAAAGTACTAGCAATAATTTATCAAAGCAACTTTGGGAACAAGTAGGAACCTATCTCTAACTGACTAGTACAGATTTAAGAAAAACTTCACAGGCATGAATAAAATTACCTTAACGAATAAGTTAGATTTTAAAATATCTCACTATATTACTAAAATACTTCTAACGATTGGACTTTCAATTAATCCGCTTAAATATTTCATGTAGAATGTATGAAACGCTACCTTCATCATGATTAAGTATTCCTAGCCTATTATTTGTCATATGTATGTAACTTGCATAGAGTTTCCATATATTATTTGAATATATATTGTTATCTCCATATTCCCTTAAGTATTTTTTTATTTCAGTTTCTTCCTCTAAGATTCTACTGTGAATTTTTTCATGTTGTTTAATCCATTTGTTAAACCAAGCTTCCTCAAACTCTCTATCTATATTATCCCACAACACTTTAATCATTGGATACAATTTCTCTGCCTGATTTTTTAATTCTTCTATGAAATTATTATTTGTATCTTTATCAATCCCTGTTATGATCTCAGGATGCCAAACTTTCGTATAATTTTTAAAAAACAGCACCGCATCATAGGCATTTAAATTCATTTTAGAAATGAATCCTGTGTGAAGTTGTAGAGATATACCAAGTGTATTCTCATACTGTTCGAGAAGATCCCTTGAGATCAATGAAAGAATGGTATTGGAAGAGACATGAAATTGTGCTTCGGAAATCTCTAAACCTACATTACCACCGTATCTATAGAATTCAGGAACATATTCATTAAAACGAATTTGGGCAAATTCATACCTCTTTCTAGAATTACCGTCAGTTAATCTAGTTTTGTCTAAAATATAATCTTTAATAAGTTGTTTATCATACCCTGTTTTAGTCTTGATTCTAAGACGAATGTGTTTACCAATAGAGTCTTGATATCTTATAAAAAAATACTTAGTTGGAAAGAACTTTTTTTCTATGCTTTTAACTAAATTTAAGATTGTACCTCTTAAAAATATATTAGCACTTTTATCATAGTATATATTTGCTGACAACCAAGAATTACTTTTCATAGGAGCTAATAAATCTTTAAAATAATTAAATAGGTGTTACGTAAAGATGTGTAACTTGAGGAGAAGTTAAAGCATTAGACTTTGAGATATATATTGCCTATCTGATGAGCAGCCCTTCAGGCAGCAGTTGTATAAAGGCCTTGGCGGTAATGAATGGTATTGCAATAAATAGGTAGCCTAAGTAGGGATGTCGATGCTTCCTGTTGTACTATCCCTTAATAAATCGAATATTTTCTAAAAGAGTATATACCGCAGCGGCGGATGCTCATTGGTAGCAATTACCATCTCACAAAAGATTTCTTCCCCTATACTCTCTACTGAAGTTGAAGTGACTAAACAAAAGAGGTGGCGGAGCGAATCGTCCTCTTGAATGAGACCTTTGATCTTTTTCTCAACTTACTCAAGTTGCTTATCTAACGCTTCTGTAGGCTTTCAATTGAGCTTTTCGATCTCTTTCTGGAGCTTCTTGTTCTGAAAGGCAGACACTTCCGTTTTGGTAGAGTTGTTCTACAACCATCTGTTTGAAGTGGTGCTTTCTTCACTTTTTCATTATAGTAAATTAAAAATTATTGACTTAACAAACTGTTCACTCAGATGTAGCAAATCCAGGGCATATTAGTAAAACAAAAGAATAGGTATGCTGAATATTTTTCTATACAGGATAAATATCACTGGTTTTTGAGAAATTCTATTGTTAATAATTGTCTTATACGCAGCGCGGAATGAACATTAAATAGTTCAATAATAATCAAAGGCTTAATAGCGATTATGACTATAATTCGAAATTTTGATGATAATCACTTAATTAGCGATGATTAGACTCGTAATTGGCAAATTTTAATTCTTTTTAAACACACTCAAATAATCATGAGTACTTTACTAGGTTTTTATTTAGGGTTACATGATAGTAATGTATCAATTGCAGCAGATGGAGTAGTCAAATATGTAAAATCTGAACGAATCACTGGTATCAAACATCATAAGGCAGACATTAACTTTGTTAGATTCATGTGTCAAAAATGGGGTATTAAGTCAGTTGATGCTGTTGCTTTCTCTGATGGTAATAGAAATGGATTGGGAGCTTGTAAGCCAGGTGAACTCTGGAGCCAAGTTGAACCAATAAAAGATTTATTTAATGTTCCTACTTTTTGTATTGATCATCACTATTGTCATATTTTGAGTGCTTGGCCATTGAGTAGATTGAAAGATATTGATATTGGTGTTGTCATAGACGGCAGGGGAGACCACGATATTAGAAGGACGGTCATATCTGACCCTAGTTCAATACGCTCTCTATATATATATTATGATAAGGCTCCTTCTATGGGAAACCTTTTAGAATCAATAGGATATTGTATGAATTTAGCTGCTCAACCAGAATTTGATGTTGATTTAGCTGGGAAAATTATGGGAGCTCATGCATACGGTAATATTCAGAAGAATTTTGTTGACTCTATTAATATTAGTGAGATTGGCACAAATTATCGTGATCTATTTTATTCCATACCTTGGGAAGGTAAAGTGCCTACTGCAACTAAAGATTTTTTTGATTTTAACAACCAAAACTTTAAGGATTGGTTGAGTTCTGTTCATAAAATAGTAGAGCTAGAAACACTACATTTTTTTCAAAAGTATACAAAACCTACCGATACAATAATATATAGAGGTGGTTGTGCACTAAATGTAGTTTGTAATAATGTATTAATAAACAATTTTCCTAACCTTATCATACCACCACATTCATATGATGGTGGACTTTCTTTGGGCACAATTGAGTTTCTTAGATTACTGTTAAATGATTCTGAATTTCAAAGAGATGGGTTTCCATACTGGCAGAACGATATTGAGGATGAAGCTCCATCATTGCGGATAATTAAGCAAACAGCCAAACAATTAGCTGAAGGGAAAATAATAGGATGGTTTCAAGGTCAGGGTGCAATTGGTCCTAGAGCCTTAGGAAACAGGTCAATCCTTATGAATCCAGCTTCAACGAACGGTAAAGATATGCTTAATAGTAGGGTAAAACATAGAGAAAGTTGGAGGCCTTATGGAGCGAGCATAAGCAATAAATATACATCTGAATGGTTTAATATCGATCAAGAAAGTCCATTCATGTTGCGATCCGTTCAAGTGAATGAAGATAGAAAGAAAAATATTCCTTCAGTTACTCATGTAGATGGAACTTGTAGAATTCAAACAGTCAGCCATAATGATAATATGATTTTCGCAGAACTAATAGATGAATTCAATCTCATTACCGGCATTCCTCTACTATTAAATACTTCGCTTAATGGAGGAGGACAACCTATCTTTGCAAGTAAAGAACAGTGCTATAATCTGCTGAAAACAACAGATTTAGATGGAATTGTCATTGGTAATCAAATTATTCATTAGTGATTATTATGGTTAATATTTCTGGCTCTGTTGCAAAGTTGGAGATCACTTATCTTTGACTGACTTCTCACTCTATATTATTTCATCATGGCTAACTTTAAGGGTCGCCACTTCAAGGACACGATTATCTTACGATTTGTTCGCTGGTACTGTAAGTAGGTGTTCTTGTAGCAAACGGACAGAAAAGGGCGCTAAGGATTTGAGACTTCCTTCTGGGCGGCACTCCGCTCTACCCGATAGAACGTCGTCTTCCCAATACCGGCCCGTTTACAAGCGAGGCTAATGGGTACGTTCTGATTATCGTATAGGTGTTTCGCGTAGTGATACTTTTCAATCGTTTCTTTCTTTGATCCCGATGGCCTACCGAGTAGCTTCTTCCGTTTACGAGCATTGGTCAGACCAACCTTGGTTCTTTCACTGATCAAATTCCGTTCGGACTCGGCGACGGCAGCAAAAATCTGCAATAAGAATTTTCCATTGGCTGAGGTAGTATCAAACTCGGGTTCACTCAGACTTTTAAAATGCACTCCAATCTCATTAAACTTATCAATCAACTCCACCATATTTTTCAAGGACCTAAAAACCCGATCATTTTTATAGGTAATGATGGTATCTCCTTTCCGGATATACTTGATCATTTCCTGAAGACCCGGCCGATCATCACGGGTGCCACCGGGTGCCGAGCACTGGCCACATCCGTATAGATTTTTTCACAACCGGCCTTTTCTAACAAATCAATCTGAGCTTCCAGCTTTTGATCCGGGGTGGACACCCGAGCATAGCCAACAATCATAATACAGTTCCATAAAAGGATATTTTGTAAAACTACTAAAAAGAACCATGAATGGAACTGGATAGTCCAATGATTTGAGGCTTGTAACTCGGTTCTGTAAATCGGTCGTGGCTGTTGCAGAACTCCAATAATATCGATTTGTGCTTCCATCAAAGTCCGAAAATCGATACCTTTTAGGTATGCAAGGCAGAAAGAACTACACCGAAAAACTGTTCCTCAGCTTCAGGCTGTCGGACCGAATTCCGAAGGATAATATTTACAGAAGGCTTCGCGAAACGCTCGATCTGAGTTTTCTCTATAGGGACACCAAGGAACTTTATGGCAGTACGGGCAACCCATCTATTGACCCAGTGGTTTTCTTCAAACTATTGATAACGGGATACCTTGAAAATCGTTCCACGACGGCATCACTTCCGACCGCAAACTAGTGGAATACTGCAGTATGCGGATGGACGTACTCTACTTCCTAGGCTATGACATAGACGAAGAACTGCCATGGCACTCGACAATCAGCAGGACAAGGCAGCTTTACCCGGAATCCCTTTTCGTGAAGCTCTTCAATAAAGTATTTGCTTTGTGCGTTGACAGCGGGATGGTGTCCGGCCACACCCAGGCGGTGGATTCGGCCCCGATTAAGGCGAACGCATCGATGGAAAGCGTCGTACCAAAAGTGCCCGCCGTTCCCATGGATGGCCACTTAAAAAAAGTGTCGGAAGAGAACGGGGGAAGCACGCAAGTACAAGCGAAGACCATGTCTCCCGCACATATCTCCGCTCCTGAACATGAGCTGAAGCGGGTGGAGAAGAAACACCAAAATCTTCGGGATAATGCGGTACAACTGGTCGGCGGATCCCACAAAAAGGCACGCCTGCTGAGCAACAAGACGCACTATAACCCCCATGACCCAGATGCCCGTATATCGGTAAAGCCGGGCAAGGCCAGAAAGCTGAACTATCTCTGTAGCATGGCGGTGGATACCGCGGAAGGGGTCATCTCGCATGTCCAGGCGGACTTTGCCGACGGTAGGGACAGCCAATACCTGAAGAGTATCAGCCTACAGGTCCAGGACCGTCTGAGGAAGAACGAGTTTACCCTGACTGATATCCTGGCGGACACAGGGTATTCCAACGGCGCGAACTACGATTTTCTCGAACAAAAAAAGATTACCGGATGGATACCCGTCTTCGGAAAATACAAACCCGAAATAGAAGGTTTTCCCTATAACAAGCAAAAGGACGAGTACCGTTGCCCGATGGGCAAACCCCTGCCATTCAAGGGATTCAGTACCAACAAGGACGGTACTGTTTTCAAGAATTACTGGGCGGCACCAAGGGATTGTAAGGCCTGCCCCATAAAATCCCAATGTGCACCCAATAGAAAATGTAAAAATATCACCAGAACGATATACGACAAACCCTATCTGAGGGCCTACGCCCGACAGCATAGCAAAAGGGGCCGACAAATGAAAAAACTCAGGCAAAGTACAGTGGAACCGGTGTTCGGTAGTCTAACCCAGTTTTACGGCCTAAGGAAGATAGGTGTATTGGGCAAGGCCGGTGCACATAAGGTCATGCTTACAGCTGTGATTGCCTTCAACCTGAAGAAATACCTTAAGAAAGAGGTGAAACGACCCTCAAGTG
>CAKZYJ010000212.1 GCA_937884755.1 uncultured Flammeovirgaceae bacterium | reverse complement strand
AACTACTGGATGAAGTGGAAGGCGACTTGTACGAACTCTTTCAACGACGAGTAGAGGAAAAAGGTCTTTGGAAAGCCAAAGTGCTCTACTCGCTGAATGTACTCACGTTCCTGCATCCTGACTATATACAAAGACGAAGGTATTACCCCACCAACCATATGGCTATGTTAAAAAACTATTTCACAATCGCTTGGCGTAACCTACTGAAGCAGAAAGCTTATAGCACTCTTAACATCATAGGGCTCTGTTTAGGAATTACTTGTGTGCTGCTGATTGCTATGCACCTTAATAATGAACTGAGCTACGAGAGCAGCTTTCCTAAGCACGAGCGTATCTACCGGGTAAGTTATCAAGAATGGGCGAAGAGTGCTCCTCCAATGGCACAATATCTAGAGGAGTTTTATCCCGAAATCCAACAGACCGCCCGCTTTTATTATATATATCCTAAAATTCTTCGCTACGAGGAATTTCAGTCAGAGGAAGCTCATGGCTACATGGCAGATTCTACTGTTTTTTCCATGTTTGACTTCAAGCTTATTCAGGGTGATCCCCAACAGACCTTCGTGGCTCCTCACAGTATAGTGATTACCGAAAGTATGGCGAAAAAATTCTTTGGTGATGAAAACCCCGTGGGAAAAGCCTTAGATAACGACGGTACAGAATTTCACATCACTGGAGTGATGGAAGATTTGCCTGACAACACCCATCTAAAAATCAATTTTCTGGTTTCCATGGCTACTTTTTATAAGGAGATTCCTGAAAACTGGACAAGTAGTCATGGGTGGATGGCCACCTATACCTATGCCTTATTTAATGACCAGACGGATGTAGAAAAAGCGAGGGCAAGATTACCAGAGCTCCTAGTAGACTATTATGAAGGCTGGGGAACTCCGGAAGAGATACTAGCAAATCAAGGTTGGATGTTTATGCCCCTGGATGATATCCATCTACATTCCAAGCTAGTGCAGGAAATGGGGCCTAACAGTGATATTACTTATATCTACATTTTTGCAGCTATCGGGATTTTTATTTTACTGGTAGCCTCTATCAATTTTATCAACATTTTCACTACCCAATCCTTGAAACGGATGAAGGAAGTAGGCATCCGGCGAGCCATTGGGGCGAAGAAGAATCAATTGTTGTGGCAGTTTCTAGGAGAAGCATTTATGGTCACTCTAATTGCTTCTGTACTGGCAGTCTTTTTATTTAAGCTTGCCCTCCCTTTCTACAATCAACTAGCAGGTAAACAAATCGTAGCAAGTCAGGCCTTCAGTGTTGATAACCTACTAATCATTGTGAGTATCATACTGACAGTATCCCTACTTTCTGGTTTGTATCCCGCCTTTTTTGTATCGGGGTTTTCGCCCTTGAAAGCATTAGCCGGAGCTAAAAAACCTCGTTCCTCGACAGGTATTTTACGTAAAAGTCTGCTAGTATTTCAGTTTGTAGTTGCTGTTTTTATGCTGGTAAGCACTCTTGTGGTCTACCAGCAAATGCGGTATTTCCACGATAAAAAGCTGGGTTTTGATAAAGATCAGATTGTAGCCATAAGTCTCTTTGGAGATTTAAAACAAAAGTTTGTTGAGAACGGAGAAGCTTTAAAAACAGAGTTAATACAATCGCTTGACATAGCCAGCATTGGTATGGCTTCTAACCTACCAGGAGACGGATTAAGTGTGGAATCAGTGGTGCCTGATGGAGTGCCAGAAGATCAGGAAGTACCTTCGGTAAGGGTACTTCGAGTAGATGAAAATTACTTGTCTACCTTACAAATTGAGTTAAAGGAAGGGCGAAATTTTTCCCAGCAGTTTAATGACTCTGCTTCTTTCATCATTAATGAAACAGCGGCCAAACTATTAAATATTGACAATCCGGTCGGTAGCTATGTAACCAACCAAACCCGAGACTTGCACGGGCCTATCGTAGGCGTGATTAAAGATTACCATTTCTCCTCCCTACACAATCCTATGGAACCGCTGGTACTGGAGTATAACCCTTATTGGAATAACTTCTTGCTAGTGAAGCTGCAAGGAGGGAATATACCGGAGGCCTTAAGCGGATTAGAAGCGAATATCCAGAAGATGGTACCGAATTATCTGTTTAACTACCAGTTTCTGGACGACAGGATCAATCTGCTGTATCAGGATGAGGCGAAGATGAGTACGCTATTTAAGTTTTTCGCCCTTTTTGCCATTATGATTGCTTGCCTGGGGCTATTTGGGTTATCGGCTCATGCTTCTGAGGTTCGTACTAAAGAAGTAGCCATTCGCAAGGCCATTGGGGCTACTATTTCGCAGGTAGTTCAGCTACTTTCCAAAGAATTTATAGTGTTAGTGGTCATAGGCAACCTAATTGCCTGGCCTCTAGCTTGGTGGGCGATGAACCAATGGCTGGATAATTTTACCTACCATATTCCTATTCACTGGGGAGTATTTGCTGTGGCCAGCACTTTATCGGTACTGGTAGCTTTACTCACAGTAAGTTATCACGCTATTAAAACTGCTCTCGCTAACCCAGTAGACTCGTTGAGGAATGAATAAACCAAAACAATATTATCCTCCTCGTCTAGCCACTCGCTTCCTGCGGTGGTACTGCCGCTCAGATTTGGTAGATGAAGTAGAAGGAGATCTGTATGAGCTTTTTCAACGGCGATTTGAAATGCAAAGCCTTTGGAAGGCCAGGCTACTCTATTGGCTGAATGTGCTCATGTTTTTTCACCCTGACTATATACGAAAACGAAGACACTACCCTACAAATCATATCGCTATGTTTAAAAACTATTTTACCATTGCCCTTAGAAATATTCAGAAGCACCAAGGCTTTGCCGCAATTAACATTGCCGGACTTACATTGGGCATCGCTGGGGCACTTATTATCTTTCTGCTGGTACGCTTCGAGCTTAGCTTCGACACTTTTCATCCTGAGGCCGACCGTATTTATCGGGTGCTCACGGGTAATCCCGATAACGTACGAGAGGATGGCGATACCGGAACGCCTACTGGGCTAATGCCGGTGGTAGAAGATGAGTTTTCCGGCGTAGCCAACGTAGCTGTAGCCTACCGTCTGAATCCCGCCCAAACCCAAATTGAGATAAACGATGAGATGACCCGCGAGTCGCACACTTACTTTATGACCCCTTCGTTCTTTGAGATTTTTAACTTTCCCTGGGAAGTAGGCGACCCGAAGAAGTCTCTATCAGAACCCGGACAGGTAGCTATCAGTGAAGCCTTAGCCGACAAGTACTTTGATGGGGATGCAGTAGGAAAACGAATGAAATTGAATAATGAATACGATCTCGTCGTGAGCGGTATTATTCAAGACACTCCGCTGAATACCGACATGCCGATTGAGATCGCAGTATCCTACGCCACCTTTCGGCAGACTGGTGGGTATCAGCCTGAGTACGAAACTAGTAGGAACTCCTATCATCAGACGTATGTGCTACTTAACGAAGGTGCTAAAATAAGTGATGTGGAAACCCAGTTTTATGCTACGATCAGTAAGTATGTTAGTCAAGAAGAAGCCGATGAAGGAGTTGCTCATGCTTTACAACCGTTATCCGAAATTCACTACAACGGTGATATAGGAAGCTCTAATTTTTCCAAACGCTCTATTAGTAAGCAAACGATCACCAGTTTATCATTAATCGGTATCTTTCTGCTAATTACCGCTTGTATCAACTTCGTGAATCTAGCCACTGCCCAAGCGGTTAAGCGATCTAAAGAAGTAGGTATTCGTAAGGTGCTAGGCAGCACTCGTCAGCAAATGGTTAGCCAGTTTATGAGTGAGACTTTTGCCCTTCACCTGATCGCTCTGCTTTTAGCCTATTTATTAGTTGCTATCGTATTTCCTTACCTACCCGAACTGCTAGGGGTTACTTTAGATATATCCTGGCTATACCGACCATCAACTTTACTCATCGCTTTTGGCTTAGCACTGGCGGTAGGAATACTAGCTGGTTTCTATCCATCCATTGTACTAGCCCGATTTCGTCCGGCCGCTACGCTCAAAAATACCCTGACCAATCAGCAAACTGGAGGGCTAAACCTGCGTCGGGGACTTATCATTTTTCAGTTTGCCCTATCACAAGTATTGATTATTTGTACTATTGTAG
>CAKZYJ010000211.1 GCA_937884755.1 uncultured Flammeovirgaceae bacterium | reverse complement strand
GGGCTACTACTTCGCCTGACTTTGTTGGAAGTGTAATCATGGAACTTGATGGCCCAAGTACTCATCGGCAAACAGAAAACCTGCTGCCTTACAGTTTATTCGGTGATAGTCCTCCCGGAGACTATGAGGGCGAACTTTTGAACCCCGGTCAGTATACCCTTACCGCTACGCCTTATTCTGAAAAACGTGGTCAGGGTACCGCCGGAACCCCATTAACCATTCAGTTTACGGTGATTGGTGGTAATAATAGCCGGGTTGCTACGGTATCTAAATTTAGTTCAAATACATCTGGTAGTCTCTCTTTTTCAGGTCAAGAGAATCAGACTTTCACTATTTATCCTATTCCTTCTTCGGATGAGGTAAACGTGGTGATACCAGAGCATATGAGAGATAACTCTGAACTGTTCGTCTATGATGAAGTCGGAAAGTTAGTATACACGGCACAGAAAGAAGAGAATCAGAGCCTCATTAATTTACGAGAATACGGTGTAGGTTTTTACCTTATTAGATTGGTGGGCAGTAATGACGCACTCTCAAAGAGAGTTCTGATAAAGTAACATTATAGTTATTATTTAAAGGCTTCTTATTTATCGTAAGAAGCCTTTTTCTTTGGTATTTACATCGCTTGGTAGTACAATAGAGCAGCTAAAATAATCATTCTTTTTAGACGTATATAATGCACGAAAGTAGGCTAACATAGAAGGATCTCAATGAATGACATGCATCGTGGTACATTCCAGAAGATTAATTAACAATGACACAGTACTTAACTAAGTCCAAAAAGCAACCATAAATAATTTACCTTCAATCTAGTTTGCGCAGCCATAGTACCCAGTCGCCTTCGGCAGGGGCGGTAAGTGATAATTGACTACTACCATTTACATTCTCAGCGTACACCCAAGTTCCGGTATCGGGATCAAACCACTGTACGCTATACTCGCCCTTCGGAAGATCTATCGTAGCACCTGGAACTTCGCCTTGGGGATAGTCACTTTGCGGAGTATTTCCGCTGGGATTGGCCAGATATACCAGGTAATCACGTTCATTACGCATGCACTTATAGCGAAGAGGGTCGCCACCCACTAGGGCATCATCAGGTTGCATTCCTACTAAGGTTAACCCTGATTCCTCGAAGAAATGACGAATATGTCTGAAATCGTGCCCACCCTGAAACAGAATACCAGCCCGATTGGCATCAAAATAACCAGTAACGCCTTTATCGCGCCCTTCGTGTGGTTGGTAGCGTAACAGTAGGTTCTTATCCGGACCCTGAACTTCTGGTCCTAAATAAGGATCATAGGTGTTCAGACCGCCGTAAGTAGCATGTCCGCCAGAGAATAATGAAGCCCACATAAGCCTTCGGAAAAAGTACCGAGGATACACTGGCGGACGATATAGCTCGTAGCGATCTTCATCCATGACAGCCGGTTGCTCGGCCTTCTCTCGGTACTCCAGAATAAGTGCTCCTGCCACTTCGTCTAAGCTCTCAAGCGTTATCAAGTCAGACCAAGGTTCCTGCGCAAAATCGTATCCGGTAAAGCGGGCTTGGTGGTTAGTAATGAGAGTGCCCCAGGGTTCTCGATCATGGTAATCCTGTCCCATTTGCCGAATAGTTTGATAATAAACTTCCCGTCCGGAGATAGAAGCTACTGTATCGGCTACAATCTTCCGATCATTGGTCATCGCCCATTGGATGTTAGGAAAAGCTGACCAGCGGGCTTGAGCATAGCGAGCAATCATCCGCGAGGCTTTGTCACCTTTCCTGTAACGGCGGATCATCTCGGTGTCTTCGGCATGGGGCATCAGTTGGAAAATAGTATGCGGATGGTTGTCCTGCGCAGTCCGCAAACGATGCTCTATTTCTTTCCAAACAAACAACGACAAATCGCGGCCGTTGGGCATCAGCAACTCATCTATATCTCCTCGGGACATGGCAAACCAGGTGCGAACCTTGGTAGCTCCCATTTCGGCTGCTTGATCAATATATTCCTTCCAATGCGGTTCGGTGGGTACTACGTAACGGTAACCAGTATCGCCAATATGCAAAAACCAATCACCATTGTCGTAAGCGAACTGGTAGGGGTCGTCAGGATTTATCCGTAGTTTTCCCCGAAAATCAGAAGGCAATACGGTGAATTTTCCCTGCTGATTATCTAAGCCAGGATTGTTAGAAGCTGACTGCCATTGCCATTCGCCCTCAGTATCGCAGTAAGCCCGAGCTAGGTAACTAATACCACCGTCGTAAAATCCATTTACGGTTACTTCCGAGCCATCAGGCCGAGTGAATGTAACCTTCAGATCAATATCATAGTAGGGATTCGCCTCAACTAGAGAAGCGTTCAGCACAATCTCGTACACTCCCCGATGGTAGGATTGCTCGCCAGTGCTAATACGCTCTAGAGGCTGACTCTGGGCAGAAAGATTAATTACAATTAGTAGAGATAAGAAAGTAATTACACCAGGGGCGACTTGCATAGTTTAAGGTCAAATTAGTTTGTTGAAGCAAGATAGTACAGGACGGACTCCTTATTTACTTTTTCGTATTTTTACCTATATAAACTAAATTTTTCTTTTTGTAAAGCTTACCCTTTTATGGAAACTGTCACAACTGAATTTAAACACGTTAACTACCTTTGGGATGAGGATAAGGCCAAGTCACTGGAAGGTGATGAAGTAGCCCTGCTGTTATACCGATCAAATATTTTGGGGGCTGACCTACGAATCACCAATTACGGTGGTGGGAACACCAGTTGCAAAACTATCGAGAAAGATCCACTCACTGGTGAAGAGACCGAAGTGATGTGGATTAAAGGCTCGGGTGGAGATATTGGATCACTTAAGCGAAGTGGCCTAGCCGGATTGTTCAACGAACGCCTACATGCGCTTAAAAATCGCTACCGCGGTCTGGAACACGAAGACGAGATGGTCGGGTTATTCTATCACTGTCTGTACGATTTAGATTCTCGCGCTCCTAGTATTGATACTCCGCTACACGCATTTCTGCCCTACAAACATATTGATCACCTGCACCCCGACGCATTAATTGCCATTGCGGCTGCTAAAGACGGTAAACGTATTAACGAAGAACTCTTTGAAGGACAGATAGGCTGGGTAGACTGGCAACGTCCTGGTTTTGATTTGGGATTACAAATGGAGAAGTGCATTCAGGAGAATCCCAATTTGAGAGGCATTACTTTGGGGAGCCACGGAGTATTCACCTGGGGTGAAACTGCTTACGAGTGCTACATGAACAGTCTAGAAGTACTTGAGAAAGCGTCGCGCTACATAGAGGAGCATACGGGGAAAGATCGGCCGGTATTTGGCGGAGCAAAACTAGAATCACTCTCTGAAACCGACCGTAAAAAGCAAGCGGCGGAACTGGCTCCCACACTGCGGGGATTGTGCTCTAGTCATAAGCCGATGATTGGTCACTTTACCGACGATGAGCGGGTGCTGGAGTTCATCAATAGCAATGACTTATCGAAGCTAGCCCCCATGGGCACTTCCTGTCCCGATCACTTCTTGCGAACTAAAATTCGCCCGCTGGTACTAGACTTTCTTCCCGCCGATGCTGACCTGTCGGATGCCAAGGCTATACGCGACCAGATGCACGGCGCCTTTCAGGAATACCGTAAAGATTATGCCGAGTACTACGAGAACCATAAGCACAACGACAGTCCCGCGATGCGCGATCCCAATCCGGTAGTGATCCTCTGGCCGGGCGTAGGAATGTTCACCTTTGCTAAGAACAAGCAAACCGCTCGGGTCGCCAGCGAATTCTACATCAACGCTATCAACGTAATGCGGGGATCGGAAGCTATTTCAGAATACACCTCATTACCCTTTCAAGAAGCTTTCAATATTGAGTACTGGTTGCTAGAAGAAGCCAAACTGAAGCGGATGCCACCCGAACAACCACTATCGCGAAAAGTAGCCCTGATTACCGGTAGCGGAGGCGGAATTGGTAAAGCTATTGCCGAAAAGTTTGTGCAAGAAGGTGCCTGCGTAATTCTGTCAGATATGGATCAGGAACGACTAGATGAAGCCAAACAAGAATTCCTTGGCAAGTACGGGAAGGATGCAGTGATCGGGACTCAGTTGGACGTAACCAAAACCGATAATATTGCCGCTTCTTTCCAGAATGCTAGCCTGGCCTTTGGTGGAATAGATATTTTGGTGAATAATGCCGGACTTTCTATCTCCCGTACGTTGGAAGACACTTCAGAGAACGACTGGGATCTTCAACAGAGCGTTATGGTGAAAGGGCAGTTTATGATGACTCAGGCAGCGGTAGACATTATGCGTAAGCAACGCCTGGGCGGAGATGTTATTAATATTGTGAGTAAGAACGCACTAGTTTCGGGGCCAAACAATGCGGCTTACGGAACCGCCAAAGCGGCTCAATTACATCTATCGCGCCTATTGGCGGCTGAATTAGGTTCCGATAAAATCCGGGTAAATGTGGTCAATCCTGATGCGGTAATTCAGGGCAGTAATATCTGGGCTAGCGGTTGGGCCGAAGGCCGGGCAAAGGCTTACGGTGTAACGGTAGATGAATTACCTAACCACTACGCCAAGCGCACGCTGTTGAACGAAACTATTGTACCGGAGGATATTGCTAACGGAGTGTTTGCTCTGGTAAGTGGACTATTGAAGAAAAGTACTGGAAATGTACTGAACGTAGACGGTGGATTAGCTCCCGCTTTTGTACGCTAATAATAATAAACCTACCCGCAGCTATAATATTGGGCTGCGGGTATTTTTTAACCCGTGAAAGTCACTGTCACTTCTATAGAACTAAAGGGGCCGCTCAAGTTCTTCGCCCTTTCGTCACGGGCTCTAAAGATCACTCGCCAACTGAAAGCTACCAACTGTCTCAAGTTTAAAAAGCGGGGATTCTGGACCACTCACTATACTATGACCCTGTGGAATAGTGAAGAGGAGCTTAAGGAATTTGCCCGTAGCGATGCTCACCTACAAGCAATGAAAGATAGTGGCAAAATTGCCCGGGAAATTCGCACCTACACCTACGATGCTGACCACTTACCAAAATGGTCTACCGCCACTCAACTTCTACTACACAAAGCTAAAATTATTCGGTACTAGCTTGAGAGTCTGTTCTGAATTTACTCCTTATATCAAAATACCATTTCCGCAGTACGCGCTAATTGTCCGAACAGCATTCGGAAACTATTTCGCTATACATCAGGTATTGCTGGCTGGGTATCCAATTTCGCACTGAGGAATAGTATTTCTCCTTGAGATCAGAATTTCGAAACACCTTAATAGCTACGACTGTCACTTCCTGTTCGCGTTCTATTTCTCGTTCCCGAATCAGATACAGACAGGTTAGCGTCAAAGAGTTTAACTTATCAATGGCGACTATATTCATATTCAAGAGACTGTTTTTTTCACCGATGCAAGTTAATCTTATAATCAGCTTTCTTAACTAGTATTAGCCCGACTGCCTTTGCTACTCGTTGAGTAAATAATTTATCCCGATTAGTGCCATGCCTGTTCCATCAACAGTCATCTCATACCAGTACGAAACAAGATTTAATTGATCTAAGCTTTTTTGCACTCGAATCTGCTTCCTCGCCACTTCGGAAATAGAAAGGATATTAAAGTTACTTGATTTATGCTTGTAGTTACCAGCTTCTGAAATAGGGAGAGCGCTTTCACTAATTGGCATGGTGCGAACCGAGCATAATATTCCGTATTTCTAATTAGCCTAGGTGCTTGAACAATAACCGAACTCAGTTTTCGCACCGCCAATCTGGTAAAACCTCCGAGAAAGGAATATACTTCGATCCCATTATCCATTTCCTGATCGGAGTATTGTATTTGTGACCAAACTTCTGATTACGAGCTATCTTTATAGCCATGACCGTAATCTCCTGCTGTTGTTTTATCTCTCGACTTTGCACCAGGAACGTACAGGTTAAAGCCACTAAATGAAAATTATCAATGGGTGGCATAGATAAGGGAAAGCTATCTTAGACTATGAGTATGACATCTAAGGTAACTTCAATACCTAATCAAACGGTAGATATTAGCTTACTTACGCCAACTGCTCGTTCAATAGCCAATTTTTCCCGACCAGGTTCACATCGGTTCTATGCTTAATCGTCCCACACCGGGGCAAAATGTGGGTTAATGAGCCGCTGACTTCGGCTTAAACTATGAATCTGATCCATCTCCTTATCAGTAAGCGAAAAGTCAAAAATATCGAAGTTACTGGCCCGGTGCTTAGAGCTGCCCGACTTGGGAATAGCGGCTACATTCTCCTGCTGCGCCCGCCATCGTAGGGTAATCTGCGTAGGCGATTTGCCGTACTTTTCTCCTAAGACAA
>CAKZYJ010000210.1 GCA_937884755.1 uncultured Flammeovirgaceae bacterium | reverse complement strand
GTATTATTGGGGAATTATCACGGCGCTACTAATGCTAGTTAGTTGCTCCAAGAAAGCGGAATACGAAAATTGGGTGGATCAGGAATTATCCTCCGGAGTGCGGAAAGACAGTTTGTTCTTGGGGCTAGAACTGGGTATGACCTCTAAGAATTTTTACGCTCACTGCTGGGAGCTAAACAAACAAGGGCTAATCCGTCAGGGACTGGAAAATACGTCGGTAGAGTATAAGTTGGATGACGAACTGAAACATCCGGCAACGATGAATTTTTATCCGAACTTTCATAGCGATAAGATTCATGAAATGCCGGTTACCTTCAAGTACACCGCCTGGGCACCTTGGAACGAACAACTTCAGGCTGGCAGTCTGCAACTGGATGTATTACAACTGATGCAGAAATGGTACGGTGAGAAATTTATGGACGTTTCCCACCCAATACACGGTACAGCTTACGTTAGAATAGACGGAAACCGGCGGATTAGCATCTTTAAAAAGAATGAATCTGACGTGATGGTGATGTTTACTGACCTAACGGTGGAAAAGAAGAAAGAGACAAGTAGGTAATAAATGAATATCGGAACGATATAAGTATCGAGATGAAAGAAAATAGAAGGTGGATGTATTGTGGTTCATTAGACTCAATCGTGATAGCAATCACCGTATTAATGTTAGGGGCATGCGATTCTTCTCGTTTGGAGCAAGAAAAAGAAACTCTATTTACTTCGCTCTCTTCCTCCGAGACTAATATTGAATTTACTAATCAACTAGAGTACGATCGAGATTTTAACATCTATACTTACCGCAACTTTTACAATGGGGGAGGAGTAGCCCTGGGTGATATAAACCAAGATGGTTTAATCGATATTTACTTCACTGCCAATATGCAGCCCAATCGGCTTTACCTTAACAAGGGGAGTTTTCAGTTTGAAGATATTACTGAATTGGCGAAAGTAGCCGGAGAAAGAGCCTGGTCGACTGGGGTAAGCATGGCCGATGTAAATGGCGACGGCTGGATTGATATCTACGTGTGTAATTCAGGTGATATTGATGGCGACAATAAACAAAACGAACTATATATCAACAATGGCGTTGACGGTGAAGGTAATGTGACATTTACCGAAAGTTCTGAGGCCTACGGATTAGCCGACCAAGGTTACTCTACCCACGCCGCTTTCTTTGACTACGACAAAGATGGTGATCTGGATATGTACCTGCTCAACAATTCCTACCAGGCCATCGGTAGCTTTAACCTTCGGAAAAATGAACGGCCTAAACGTGATCCGGTAGGAGGTGATAAACTGTTTCGTAACGACGGGGAGCGCTTTACGGATGTGAGCGAAGAAGCAGGAATTTACGGTAGTGTGATTGGCTTTGGGTTGGGCGTAACGGTAGGAGATCTTAATCAGGATGGCTGGCAAGACATCTACGTATCCAACGATTTCTTCGAGCGCGATTACATTTATATGAACAACCAAGATGGTACTTTTACGGAGGATCTGGAAAACCAAATGTACTCTATCAGTGGCGCGTCGATGGGAGCTGATATGGCTGATGTGAACAATGATGGCTATCCTGATATTTTCGTTACTGAAATGCTTCCTTCCGATGAGAGGCGTATAAAGACTAAAACCACCTTCGAGAACTGGGATCGATACCAGTACAACCTAAAAAACGGCTACTATCATCAGTTCACCCGTAACATGCTCCAACTGAACGTTCCGCTGAACAATAATCAGCTAAAGTTTAGCGAAATAGGTCGCTTGGCCGGAGTACATGCTACTGACTGGAGTTGGGGGGCATTAATAGCTGACTACGATAACGATGGGTACAAAGACATCTTTGTGGCTAATGGAATCTATCAAGATCTGACCGATCAGGACTACATCCAGTATATTTCTAATGAAGAAACCATGAAGCTGGTCATTGCTGGTGACCGGAAAGTGGACTTTAAGCAATTAATTGACGCTATCCCTACCGAGCGCATTCCTAACTACATGTTCGTGGGTAACGGTGACTACACGTTTACCGATCAAGCGGATAAATGGGGGTTGAAGCAGCCTAGCCATTCCAATGGTTCGGCCTACGGTGACCTGGATAACGATGGTGACTTAGACTTGGTTGTGAACAACGTGAATATGTCCGCCTTCGTCTACCGCAACAATGCTGATAACCTGCTAGATAACCACTATCTGAAGGTAGAATTGGTGGGAGAAGGTGAGAATCAATACGCTTTCGGTGCTCAGGTTCGGATAAAAGCGGATGGACAGCTTTTTTATCAGGAGCAAATGCCAGTGCGGGGCTTTCAGTCTACGGTAGACCATCGCCTGCATTTTGGCTTAGGTTCACTCGCCGAAATCGACACGCTGGAAGTTACGTGGCCGGATGGAAAAGTGACGATCTCTAAAAATGTAGAAGCTAACCAAACACTTACGTTACATCAGAAAGATGCTCAAAACGCTGATAGCCCGACAATTGATGAGCATAAACCCATGTTCGCTGAAGTAGAAACTCAGAACTCGCTATTCGTTCATCAGGAGAATGATTTTGTGGACTTTGATCGGGATCGCTTACTGTTCCACATGCTTTCTCGCGAAGGCCCGGCTTCAGCTCAGGGAGATGTAAATGGTGATGGGTTGATGGATATGTATTTGGGCGGTGCTAAAGATCAAGCTGGAACATTATTAATCCAAAAGCCGGGTGGAAAGTTTACTCGTCAGTCTTCCCAGGTATTTGAGCAAGACAAAGTGAGTGAAGATACCGATGCACTATTTTTTGATGCGGATAACGATAATGACTTAGACCTTTACGTAGCCAGTGGTGGCAACGAGTTTCCAACTAGTTCTTCGGCACTGATTGATCGACTGTATCTCAACGATGGTCGAGGTAATTTCACTAAGTCTGACCAACTGCTGCCCACCTCTCGCTTTGAAAGCACTGGAGCAGTAACCGCCTCGGACTTTGATGGCGACGGCGATCAGGATTTATTTATCGGCCTACGCCTACGACCTTTTCTGTACGGAGTACCTGTGGATGGTTACTTACTACAGAATGATGGGCAAGGCAAATTTCAAAACGTAACCGATGAGCTGGCACCAGAATTAAAGAGGCTGGGGATGATTACCGATGCTACTTGGAGCGATATTGACGGTGATGAGGATGATGACTTGATAGTTGTAGGAGAATGGATGCCCATCAGTGTATTTAAAAACGAGAACGGAAAGCTAGTAAAAAGTACGGAAGCTGCCGGATTAGACCAAAGCAACGGTTGGTGGAACACTATTGTAAGTGCCGACCTGGATCGCGATGGCGATTTGGATTTTGTGGTGGGTAACCACGGATTAAATTCCCGCTTCAAAGCCAGCCGGGAGAAGCCAGTTATGATGTACACCAATGATTTTGACCGCAACGGTACTGCCGAGCAAATCTTAACTGTGTACAACGACAGCAACGCTTACCCGTTAGTGCTGAAGCACGACTTAGTGATGCAGATGCCCAGCCTGAAGAAAAAGTATCTAAAATACGCCAGCTACCAGGAGCAGACTATAGAAGAAATATTCTCGCCGGAACAAATGGAAAAGGCTGTTCAGGCATCTGCTTACGAAATGGCAACCAGTGTGTTAATCAACCAGGGTAACGGAAAATTTACGCTGAAGCCTCTGCCAATGGAAGCTCAGTTCTCGCCTACCTATGGCATCAGCGTAGCCGATTTTGATCATGATCAGATTCCGGATATTGTACTGGGAGGAAACTTCTACGCGGCCAAACCGGAGGTAGGTATCTACGATGCCAGTCACGGTCTGTTTCTGAAAGGCACCGGTAACGGACAATTTACCCCAGTACCTACTAGAAACTCCGGACTGCTTTTTTCGGGAGAGGTTAGAGAATTATCGCTGCTAAAAGTGGGAGATAAGGCTCAGCTATGGGTAATACGCAATAACGACTCTCCCCAGATTTTCACCATCCTGAATTCTGCCGGAGAACTATCATCGAATCGCTGACTCAGTGTAGACACATGATTAATCATGTGCCTATATCCTGCAATTAATTTGAGAATCTCAATATTGAATAATCTACGGAGCAAACTGAGTTTCGTATGTGGTTGTGGCTTCGCCATAATCACCCTTGACCGAAACTCCGGATACCTGTATACTGAACTGGCTAATAGCCTTAGAATTAGGAAAAGTAACAACTGCTCTGCCCTGCTCATCCGTTTCTATCACTGGCTCCCAATAAACTAAAGGCCGAAAATCCGGTACTTTATCATCCTGACTTTCCACTCTCCTCTGCCCCTCGAAGGGCAGAGGAGAGTGGAAACCCTGCCAGGTGAAAGTATTACGTTCGGCAATGAAGTCAGTAGGGGGCTTTTTGTCCTTGGTGTATATAGCGATTACCCCGCCCCGCGCCATTAAAAAAGGAAATTGCTGGGCGACTGTTTTTGGCTGTAAAAAAATATCAATCTTTTCTATCTGGGATAAGGACATAGCCAGTACTTCTTCTTCCAGCGTGGTTAGGTATCCATTAATCATGTACCAGGGATTGTCCTCCAAGTAACGCTGATCAATAGGGTCAAATAGCCTTACCGATTTCTGACCGTCATCAGATGATATACTAGCTTTTACCAGTACGTTACTAACGAAATCCTCAACGGTCTTCATTAACTGAAATTTATCTATTGAATAGGTCTTGTTAGGAATGAAGGTGTTGGTTTGAAGTGCAGTATTGCCAGCAGAAGGAGGAGGGCTTGACTCAAAGATCTCCTGAAGTTTGTTCCGTAGTTTACTAAGACGCAAGTATCGTTCTACCTCAGGAGTTCGGGAAGGAGAAGAGTCAAGCAGTTTAGGGGAGGGAAGGGAGTCTAAGATACTATGAACGGCAACGCTAGGCGACGCTGCTTGAAAAGGATTGTGGTTGTGTATTTGAAAAGTTCTAGACCCAAAGAAATTTGGTAAAGAGACGGATAGTTCGCCCTGCTCTATTGAGGTATTGATGAATTCTTGATCTTCCACCCGGTACACGGATATAAATTGGCTGCTTACTAGCTCCGAAGTGGTAGGTGATGCTACCGTCATGGCTAGTGCTAGTGCTTCTTCTGGTGTGTAATTCAGAGAAACAGGATCAATGGAAGTATCTGGAAAAGATTGTCGTTCGGCGACAGTAGTATTTTCATCCAGATTAATCAGATCCGTATCAAGTACAGCTAGAGAAAGATTAGCATTTACTGGTTGTTGGGCAGCATCGGTAACGGTTATGGTAACTTGTACATCGTCATTCTTGCCGTATACTTGCTGACGAGTTTGTAAACTGATATTCAAATCACGCTTGTTGGATTTAATTACTGTTTGGGCTACTGGTGGTGTGCTAGCGGAGGAAACTAAATTCTCGTAAGGATTATAGATAGGAATGCGTTGTTGATAAATGGCATCGTCGCCAAAGTTAAGATTCCAGCGGGTATAACATCGTAGGGTATAGTAGCCCTCTTCCCAATCGGGAGGTATATTGATTTCCCCGTGAGTGTGAAGGTGGTCTCTTAGTAACTTTTGATGGACCAAAACCTCTCCTGTCGGGCTAATTAGGTCTAAGTATACTATGTTACTCTTTACGCTGCTGGTATCTTGATAGAGGAAATATACTTTATACCATAGGGTTTCTCCGGTGGCGTAAAAGGATTTATCCAGATGAACGTAAAGTTGATCGAGTTCTGGGCTAGAGCTATCCGCGGCAGATTGACTGAAGGCAGTAATAGCGGTAGCTAATCCAACATATAGGATTATTAAGATTCGCTTAAGTGTTTCAATGTTAATCATCCCAGTATTCAGGTCTTTCGGTGGAGCTATTATCGATTAGCAAACATTGGCAGCAAGCCAGAGGGTCGCTGGGTTGAGATTCAAGCGCGGAAGCGCAGAAATCGGAAATCGGCAAAGGAGCCAGGTCTCCCTTTTGTAAAAATGTTCGTACCGTATCAATAGCGGTTGCTTCAAAAAATCCTAGCACTGTTTCACTTTGATCATTAGTATTGTACATATTTCCGGGTATAGGAGCCGGAGGTGGATCAAAGATGGTACCTTCCTGGTTGGCGATTATTCTTATGTCCTCCCAATACTCATAAGCCTCTTGCGTCATAGAAAACTGATAGATGTTTATGTAGTATCGGGCAAAAAAGGCGTACTGGGGGCGAGTGTCGTCGGTGGCTACCAAAAATCTACTAAGCTGGCTAGTTTCGGTATTCTCGCTACTAAATAGGATAATATCTTGGGTATTGGTCGTGTCGGTAATGTAACACGATTTCGGGGAATGTAACGGACCACACAAAGGTTCCCTAACGGAATAGTTAACATCAGATAACCAGCGAAAATAAGCATTTTGGCTTTCTTGCCTAGTGGGTGTATCTACATAAACATTGATAAATCTATCTTCCGTAATAGTACCTTCTTCCAAAACTATAGTCTCGACTTCAGTTTCAAAGTAAACACTATCGGCTCGTATCAGTTGGGGCATAGTTTGAGGGCGGGATTGGTAGATCTGTTCATCTACTATAATCTCAATATAGTAGCTTCTCCCTGGCTCTCCTCGTACGATATCACCATTAGATTGATAAACACCAGGTCGTACGAAGGTATAATCTTCCTGCTGGCCTTGGTCATCGTAAATAGTAATTTGGGCATCTAGTACAGGTATCGGGGGCGTGCCAAACGTAGAAGTCCGAGATATCCTTAGCACATAAGGACCTGTTGACTGATCAATACGGCCATCCACTACTAGAAGATCAATGGGTTCTTCCGGTGTAAAGGTAATGGGTTCTATACATCCGCTACTAAATAAAATTAAACATGTAAATAAGCTTATAGACCGAAACTCTTTGAGCATAAGTTGTACTACAGCAACGTGAGATAATACCTCGCAGCATTTTACCCTTCCTCTATGATTTTCTGTATTAATCATCCCAATAATCTGGTCTTTCCAATGAGCTATTATCTAACAGAAAACAGCAACAACAAGCTCGGGCGTAGCTGCGTTGTGACCCAATCGCGAAAACGCTGCAATCAGAAATTGAAAAAGGAGCTAAATCGCCTCGGAACAAGACCGTCCGAGCGGTATCAATAGCGGTGGCTTCAAAGAAGCCCAGTACCGTTTCATCTTGGTCGTCAGTATTATACATATTTCCGGGTATGGGAGCTGGAGGCGGGTCAAAGATGGTGCCTTCTTGGTTGGCGATGATTCTCACATCCTCCCAGTACTCATAAGCCTCTTGCGTCATAGAAAACTGATAAATGTTTATGTAGTACCGAGTAGAGAAAGCGTACTGGGGGCGGGTGTCGTCCGTGGCTACCAAAAATCTACTAAGCTGGTTAGTCTCAGTATTCTCGCTGCTAAACAGCTTAATATCTTGCGTATTAGTAGTATCGGTAATGTAACAGGATTTCGGGGAATGCAGTGGGCCACAGTTAGGTTCAATAACCGAGTAATTAACATCGGATGACCAGCGAAAACGAGCTTCTTGGTATTGTTGTTTAGCGGGTGAATCAACGTAATCGTTGATAAGCCTATCTTCCGTTATAGTACCTTCTTCCGAAACTATAGTCTCTACTTTAGTTTCAAAATAAACGCTATCAGCCCGTATCAGCCGAGGCATTGTCTGGGGGCGAGATTGGTAGACCTGTTCATCTAATCTAATTTCGATATAGTAGGTGCGTCCCGGTTCTCCCCGTACGATGTCACCATTGGATTGATAAACACCAGGCCTTATAAAGGTGTAATCTTCCTGCTGACCCTGGTCATCGTAAATAGTAATCTGGGCATCTAGTACAGGTATCGGGGGCTTGCCAAACGTAGAAGTCCGAGATAGCCTTAGCACGTAAGGACCCGCTGACTGATCAATACGGCCATCTACTACCAGCAACTCTACCGGTTCTTCCGGTGTAAATGTGTATGGCTCTAGTCAACCGATGATGAGGAAGCACGGAAATAAGGCCGATACTGTTTTTCTCCTCATATCAAAACTCAAAATTATAGGTAACCGCTGGAAAAGCACTGCCCAGTACTGCTAGTTTGAAGGCGTTGGACGTACTTCGCAGATCTCTTCTAAAAAATATAGAAAACGCGTTATCCCGGGAATAGAGATTATATATTGAGAAGGTGAAACTTCCCTTAAAGAAACTGCGCCGAACGATATTACTATCAACTGTATAAGACACATCCAAGCGGTGATAGTCTGGAATTCGAAACTGATTCCTCTCTGAGAAATGAGGTACCACTATCGTTCCTAATCGGTAATCAGCTACTGGTGCCATGATAGGCCGACCGGTGCTATAGGTGAAGTTGAAGGAAAACCGGCTTCGTCGGCTGGCTTGCACACTCAAAGAGACATTAAGATTATGGGGCTGATCGAAATTAGCCGGAAACCATTCCCCCTGATTGATAGATTCTTCAGCAGTGCTGCCAGCTACTTTATTTAAAGAGCGAGAATAGGTATAAGATAACCACCCAGTAGTAATTCCCTTTGTCCTTTTTATCGATAGTTCAGCTCCGTAAGCCCTACCAATACCGGTGAGTGTCTCAGTCTCAATGTACGGGTTCAGCAATAATTGCGGGAGGTCTTTGTACTCCACTACGTTTTGAATATCTCGGTAGAAGAACTCTAGCGAGGTTTCCCATTTATTATTTCGAAAATTCTGAAAATATCCGGCTGAATAATTATTGGCGCTTTGGGGCGGAATGTAGGCGTTGCTTACCTGCCAAATGTCTACCGGAATCGCTGCCGTAGTATTAGATATTAGATGAAGGTACTGATACAGACGGTTATAGCTCAGCTTCACTGAACTATTATCCGTAAGGTTCACTTTCATAGATAAGCGAGGTTCCCACCCGCTATAGGTCTGAATAATTTCTCCTGAACTGTAAAAAGTAGAATCTACAATAGTAGATGGTTGGCGAGGAACTCCTGGAGCGTATGAATAAACCGTAGACGGGCCTATCTGGTGATACAAAGAATACCGCAATCCTAGTCCTAGCGAAATTCTATCATTCAGCGTGAATTCATCGTTAATGTACCAAGCAAATTCTTGCCCATCGTCTTTTTCTATTTCTTGGGGACTCACTTCTGATATGTCTCCTCGTTTTTCAATTGTCTCGGGCAAGGAGAGGTAGCGCACCCATTCGAATCCAGCATTTATATCGTGCCGATCAAATGGGGTAAGAAAGAAGTTTTGTTTTACTTTGTAGTAGGTAGGGCCATTCTGTAGTGTAGATGCCTCTACACCTTCTGGGGTGTAAGACTCATTGATAGTATTTCCGTAACCGGCTACCAACGAGGAGGATACGTTAGGAGAAAGTATTTGATTCCAGGTTAGATTAAGCGTCTGGGCACCCCAGGAAAAACCAAATTCATCGGAATATCGGAAATTATCAAAACTGCGATAATACGATAAAGCTAACGAGTTTCCGTCACCATAACGGTGGGTGATTTTAGCGTTGACATCGTAGAAAAACGCTGCACTATTTTTTATATCGGGATCTCGCATAAGGCGTAGTATCCAATTAGAATAGGATGATCTTGCTCCAACCATGAAAGACGTTTTATCCCGGACGATAGGACCTTCTAACAATAGTCGGCTAGCGACTAAACCAATACCTCCCTTGCCTTTAAATTCATCGTAGTTACTTCCTTTCAACTTAACGTCTAGGACTGAGGATATCCTTCCCCCATACTGGGCGGGTATAGAACCTTTGTACAGCACTACTTCCCGGATAGCATCAGAGTTGAATACGGAGAAAAACCCCAAAGCATGAGAGGCATTGAATATCAGTGCTTCATCCTGCATAATCAGGTTTTGCCCAATGGTACCACCTCTCACGTTAAATCCGCTGGCTCCTTCGCCTATGGTGCTGACTCCTGGCAGAGTAAGCAAACTCTTAATTACATCGGCCTCTCCTAAAAAGGCGGGCAGTTGTTTAATTTGCTGGATACTCAGTTTCTCTACTCCGGCCTGCACCGAAGTAACGTTGCTGTTGTCCGTTTCATCGCGGACGATAATTTCATTTAGCTCAAAAGCTTCGGGCAGAAGTTCCACGTTCCACGTCTGATCGCTGAGTATCCGAACGTACTGAGATATTGGTTCATAGCCTACAAACCTGATTTGTGTCAGATAAAGCCCTGGCGGGGCATTTATGCGGAATTTTCCTTCTTGATCAGAAGCTAGTGAAATACTCAGATCTTCTATGTACAAAGTAGCACCAAGTAGTACCTCACCCGTTACCGCATCAGTTATTTTTCCAAAAATAGTTGTGTTTCCGCTGGGGGAAATTTTAGCTGAATCTCCCAACGTGAGTATCTCGTATTCTGCAGGGCCGGTGAGTTCAGATGCCTGGCTCTTATTAACGAAATATTCCTGGGTAAACTCCTGCGTAAGCTCCTCTTGGGAGGCAATAATAATTGCATAACTACTGTACGGTATGAAGCTTAGTTCCGTATCCTGAAATAATTCATTTAATGCATCCTGAAGGGGAGTATGCTGAAACTGTACGCTTCGAGTGGTTGTCGGTATCCATTCAGTTTTGTAGTAAAAATCAATAGGATATTTCTCATCTATTGTATCTAATATCTCGATGAGAGTAGCGCTGTCAAACTGCTCATTAATTTCAATATCGTTGTTACTCTGACTATGTGCGGAGTAACTGATTATCAGTAAAAAATAGAGTAGGCTAAAAATAAAAATTCTCAAAGCAGCTTTATATAAATGACACCGTGTCAGGGCTAATGGTTGTTAAACTAAGCAAGAGGTAAATTACGAAAATGTGTAGATTTGTGGGTAAATATTTTGTTAAGAATAACAAGAGTGAGAAGATACTCTAAATCTCTTCCATTTAATATACTTAGCCCGACACTAGGCCAAATTATTTGTCTCAATATAGTGTTAGTCTTTGATCATGCGGTGTATGTGTAAAGTGCTTTGTTTGGTAGGTGTGATCGGTATGTTCACGGCCTGCGTGTCTGAAAAAAAGGAGAATACTTTGTTTACTCTCCTTTCCCCATCTGATACCGGAATTAGGTTTGAGAATCAACTGTCAGAAAGTGATACCTTCAATATTCTAAATTATCTGTATTACTACAACGGAGGTGGAGTAGCTGCGGGTGATATAAATAACGATGGCCTAGTTGATCTGTACTTCACTGCTAATGAACTTTCTAATAAGCTGTATCTAAACCTAGGTGATTTTCGGTTCGAGGACGTAACTGAACTAGCTGGAGTAGCCGGACTTCCGGGTTGGACTACTGGGGTAACGATGGCTGATGTGAACGGTGATGGTTGGCTTGATATCTACGTGTCTCAACTCGGAGAACATGAAGGGGTGACCGGATACAATCAGCTATATATCAATCAGGCTGATACTAGTCGAGGTCATCCAGTCTTCATTGAACAAGCTGAAGTTTATGGCTTAGCCAAGCAGAGTTTTGCCACTCAGGCTTATTTCTTTGATTATGATTTAGATAATGATCTCGATGTGTATCTGTTAAATCACACGGTTCATTCACCCGATACCTACGTACCCGTAGCTAAAGGCCGAAAGAGCAGTGAGTTTGGCGATAAGCTTTTACAAAATAAGAATGGTGTATTTGAAGATGTAAGCGAAGAATCGGGGATTTATCAGAGCGTGGTGGGTTACGGACTGAGTGCTTCAGTAGCCGATATCAATCTGGACGGTTTTCCGGATATCTATGTGGCTAACGACTTTCACGAGAACGACTATCTATATATTAACAATGGCAATGGCACATTTACCGAGCATTTAGAAGAAATGATTGGCCACACCAGCCGCTTTTCTATGGGTAGCGATATTGCTGATTTCAACAACGATTCCTACCCGGATATTGTCTCATTGGACATGAAGCCAGAAGACGAGCGGGTGCTAAAGATTTCGGCGGGAGAGGATCCCTACGATATTTTTCAGTACAAGCTAAACTATGGTTATAATTACCAGTATGCTCGTAATAACTTGCAGCTAAATACCCCCGCAATACAGCCTGTTGCCGATAGTAGCAAAATCACCTACGCATTCCGGGAAATTGGGCAGTACGCAGGTATTTCGGCTACGGACTGGAGCTGGTCGGCACTGTGGGCCGACCTAGATAACGATGGCTGGAAAGACCTGTACGTAACCAACGGCATACTCCGGCGACCTAACAATTTAGATTACATTAAGTACATTTCTAATGCCGAAATCCAGGCCGGATTACAAGGTGAAATTTCTGGTGAAAATAGAGGGTTGATTGACAAAATGCCCTCCGAAGCTATTGCTAACTATGCCTACAAAAATCAGCAGAACTTAACGTTTGCCAATAAGGCAGAGGATTGGGGATTAGCTCAACCGGGTTTCTCTAACGGAGCGGCCTACGCTGATTTGGATAACGACGGTGATCTGGACTTGATCGTCAATAACGTGAATGCTTTTGCCTCCCTCTACCGAAATAATAGTTCTACTCAGAGTGATCATCACTTTTTGCAAGTCCAGCTTGAAGGCGTGGGTCAAAACCAGTTTGGCGTAGGGGCTAAAGTATGGCTGTACGAAAATGGGAATGTTCAGTACCAGGAATTAATGCCTGCCCGCGGCTTTCAGTCCTCGGTAGCTCCTCAGTTACATTTCGGCCTGGACAAAGCTGAAGCAATTGATTCTCTGGTAGTAAGGTGGCCTGGTGGGCGTAAGCAAAGCCTGGTAGATGTAGCGGGCGATCAAGTCTTAGTATTGAATCAGGAGGATGCGCAGTTAGCTCCAGGATATCCCTCTAAGCCAGATCCCTGGTTTGAAGTACAGAATGAAACCGGAATCAAATTTACTCATCGGGAAAACGAGTTTTCCGATATTACCCAAGAGCCACTGATGCCTCACTTACTCTCGCGGGAGGGACCAGCCTTAGCTACGGGCGATGTAAACGGCGATGGCTTGGATGATGTATTTCTGGGAGGTGCCACTAACCAGATGAGTGTTCTGTTGTTGCAGAAGCCAGATGGTAGCTTTCTTCCTAGTAATCAGCCTTTATGGCGAAATAGTATTATTTCAGAAGATGTAGCAGCAGAATTTATTGATGTGGATGGAGACAGTGATTTGGACTTATGCGTGGGGTCAGCGGGCAACCAATATACCAACAACTCATTACAAGATCGCTTGTATATTAATGATGGTGCTGGTCAGTTTTCTTGGATGGAAGATGCACTGCCGCCCCTGCTGAACAATACCTCCTGCATCGCCCCTCACGATTTTGACGCGGATGGTGATATTGATCTGTTTATTGGCAGCCGGGTAGTGACTGGTCGTTACGGTATTAATCCGGTTAGCCATTTACTGGAAAACGATGGTTCTGGCCACTTCCGGGACGTAACCGAAGAGTATGCGCCCCAGTTGAGAACAGCAGGCATGGTTACCGACGCTGCTTGGACAGATTATGATCAGGATGGAAAGGAGGATTTGATTGTAGTGGGTGAATGGATGCTGGTTAGTGTGTTTCGGAATGAGGACTCAAGACTTACTCATATTGATCTTGACGGATTAGCTAACTCCGTTGGCTGGTGGAATTGTATCGAGGCAGTTGATATAGATAATGACGGCGATGAGGATTGGATTGCCGGTAATCTGGGACTCAATTCAGTCATTCAGGCCGATTCTTCTCAACCAGCCAGGCTGTACGTTCACGATTTTGACCAGAACGGTAACACCGAGCAGATTCTTAGTTTTTACAAAAATGGTCAGGAATCTCCTTTCGCTACCAAAGATGAGCTTACCCAGCAGATACCCTCATTGCGAAAAAAGTACGCTGGCTATGCCGAGTTTGCTGATCAAACCGTTGAAGATATTTTTGGAAAAAAACTCGTGGAAGAAGCAATGGTGAAGAAGGCTTTCCGATTTGCCTCGGCGATAATCATCAATCAGGGTGCAGGAAACTTCGAAGTGGTAGACTTGCCACCCCAAGCTCAACTATCCCCAATCAGATCTATTCTGCCTATTGATGTGAATCAGGATGGTGCTACGGATCTTTTGTTGGGAGGTAATTCGTACGCAATCGGACCTAAGCAGGGCCGGTACGATGCCAGCTTTGGCTGGTACCTGATCAACAATGGGCAAGGTAGTTTTCAGGTAATGAATGCTTTGGAAAGCGGACTATTCATCACCGGACAGATAAGTAGTATAGCGTTAGTCAATAACCGCAGTGAAAAAACTTTAGTTATTATTGGTCGCAATAATCAGGAGGTCATGACTCTCCAACGAAGCCAAAACAAATCAGTATTACCCTAATTTATTGAGCACAAACCTCATTCACTATACTGAAACGGGCTTGCCCTTAGGCTTTTGTGGTTTACGAGGTGAAGCTGCCTTTTTCGCCGGCTTACGATAATCCTGCGGCGATAAGTAGTTACTCCGAAACCAAATATTAGTAGCAATATGCCAATCCAGAGTACATTGATCAGAGGGTTTTTCAATAAATCTGCACGCTAATTTTTTTTCTCAATTACCTAATGATAACTCGCTGACTACTACCGTTATTAAACTTTAGCAAGTAGATACCAGCCTTTAAACCATCGGTGTTAATCTGGTTCTCGCCGCTGGTTAGGTTATTTGTAGCCATCTCTATACCTAATGAATTATAAAATGTAACACTTTTTACATCACTATTGGGAACTACGTCAATCAACAAAGTACCATCAAGAGAAGGATTGGGATAAGCAGCGGCGATATTTTCTGGCGGCTTCTGAGTAATAGGGACATCAGCAGAAAGTTCCCACTCAAAACTTATATTAACATCATTCCATAAGATGTAGATATGATCGCCGGCTTTTAAGGCATAGCTGCTTTTCTCGTGCGAGGGTTGAGTTTCCTCGTTCTCGTCAATAATTACTCCACTACAATTAGAATATACTTTTGAGAAATTAACAGAAACCTCAGTGGAAGAGATCGTGTAATTTCCGGTTACGGGTACAGTATACTCAAACCAGTGAGGGGTAATGATAGTAGTGTTAGTCCCTATTTTTGCAGTTTCAGGAATACTGCAAGCATCGCCAGGTTCTACTGTAAGAGCTGACAACTCCCAGTCAAAGTCACCAACGAAATTATAGCTGTCATTTAAATCGGTTCTGATTTGGATAATCAACTCATCACCTTGGTTTAAATCATTAACTTTAATACCTCCGAAATTTTCGCCTTTAAGGTTTAAATTTTCACAGGTATTATCATATACCCGTATATATGTTGCCTCTTCAGGTATAATTTTCAATTTTCCGTCTATTGGCATCGTGTAGGTATACCATTGGAAAGGGTTCTGAGTAGGAGGGATAGTATTATTTCCGACAGTTGCAGCCTTTGGTATATCACATCTATCGCCGTCTTCCAGCGGATTCACGGAAATCTCCCAATCAAAATTACCATTTCGATAAATCATCCATTGAATAAATACAGTATCACCTTGCTTCAGGGTAGTAGCTGTAGCTTTTCCTTCTCCATTAGCGTATTCCACGTATTGTAAATTGCCACAGCCACCCTTAAATAGTGTAACATAATCAATCTGACTGGAAGAAACTTCTAGTTTTCCATCAGTAGGCATCGTATAGGTATACCAGTAAAGACTATTATTGGTGACGGGTAGGGTGTTGATTCCTTTGGTGGCTGGAACCGCTAAAGAACATAGGTCGCCATCCTCTAGGGGAAGCAACGATAAGTCCCATTCTAAACCTTTATCATTAATATTACCCCAGCGGATGAAGACTTGATCGCCCT
>CAKZYJ010000209.1 GCA_937884755.1 uncultured Flammeovirgaceae bacterium | reverse complement strand
AAAGGTCAACGTTATGTACCGGAGCGTTTTCCGTAACCTGATCAACCCAGTCCACGTCTGCTACGTCATTGGCATCCGGAAATGGCAAGGCTGCACTACGGAATTCAGCATCTTCATTGGCATAAGCGGCGTGTTGAGGGCCATTTAAGAAATCGGCAGTTCCTAATATGGATTGAACGCCGGTGTAGGCGTTGAGCGTAATTTGTGGAGTGCCCGCTCCTGCGCCAGCTCCGCTTTTGGTCGTTACCAAAATAACCCCGTTGGCTCCCCTGGTTCCGTAGATAGATACCGAAGCTGCATCCTTTAGGATATCAATAGACTCAATATCATTGGTATTGATATTATTTAGATCAAAGTTCTGCCCCACGATCACTCCATCAATAACCCACAGTGGCTCGTTATTTCCCTGAATAGAGTTGCCACCCCGAATACGGATAGATGTAGCCGCTCCCGGTTCACCACTTATCTGAGTAACCTGCACTCCTGGAGCTCGTCCTTGTAGGGTCTGGTCAACTCGGGCAGCCGGAATATTCCGTAGATCGCTGCCGTCTACTTTACTAACTGAACCAGTCAAATCTCTTTTCTGTTGGGTGCCATAGCCAACTACTACTACTTCCGAAAGCGACTGAATATCTGGGGATAACGAAATATTAATCGCCGAACGTCCGTTAATCTCCTCTTCTACAGTTTCGTAGCCGATGGAAGAAAACACCAGTGTTGTCACCTCATCAGCTACGGTGAGGCGGTAATTACCTTCTACATCCGATACGGTACCCGTAGCCGTTCCTTTGGCCAGAATATTCACTCCCGGTAGCGGCTCATTGGTAGATAGATCAGTTACCTGACCACTGATGGTCTGCGCTACGGCTGATGTACTAGGCAATGTTTGGGGAATACGTATTTTTTCAGGTGTTGATTCAAAAGAGGCACTTTCTTCCTGATTAAGATGTCGCTTATTTATTTTCTTAGGTTGAACATTGCGAGCCAGATAAATTACGAAAGTGTTATCCTCAAAGCGCTTTACTCGCAACTGATGGTGTTGAAATAGCTTATTCAAATAAGCCTCCACGTCAGCGGGAGCATTTTCCAACTGATCCACTTTGATGGTCTTTCCCTGAAGCATGGAGGCATCGTAGTCAAACGAGATATTCAGCCGTTGTTCCAGTCGGTTAAGCACATTAATAACTGACTCATACTGATCCTGATGCGTAACTACTGGTGCAGTGTAGGCTATGGGTTGCGCCCAAGTCAGGCAAGATACCAGACAACTGATGACGAGAAGTCGGGCTTTTAGAGATGGGTAAAGAAAATGGTTCATAGTATAGGTGTTTAAAGAGATTATATTATTTAATAATGACCTGTCGGTCGCGGTATTCGATGTCTAATTCGTAGAGTAGTGAGAATTTTTCGAAGAGCAGTTCTATCCGGTCAGTAGGGATTGATCCGGTATACCGATACTGCAACCAGAATGAGTCCTGTACCTCGATCTTCCAGCCGTAGGTATGTTCTAGCTGGACTAGAATATTAGCGATAGGTTCTTCGTCGAACGTAAGTATTTGATTACGCCAGGAAGTGTAATTGTTGGCGTTTACGGCCTTTTTCTGAATATTAGCGTTGGCGGGGGTTAATTCGGCTAGTTCATTGGGGCGGAGAAAGATGGAATCCTGCTGCTCGTTGCGTACCAGTACGCGGCCTTCACTTAACACTACCCGGGTGCTTTCAAACCGACTTTGCACATTAAACTGAGTGCCGCGAACTTCTACGTTCAGTTCATTGGCGTGTACCGTAAATTTGGTTAGGGTAGGCGGCTGTCTCGCTGTCTCGCCTAGCTGCTTGGTAACTGAGAAAAAGGCTTCTCCTTCAAGCCATACTTCCCGCTGATTTTCCCACTGGGATGCGTAGCGTAGCGTAGAATTGCCGTTCAGCGTGACTACCGATTGGTCGGGTAGCGTAACCGACTGCTGTTCTCCGTAAGTAGTTTGCACTACTACCCAATCTGTTGTCTCATATTTTGAGAGATATAGGAGCGCGCTGATTCCAAGTGCCAATACTACCGAGGCGGCGGCTGCCCATCGAGCAATAGAGCCGTACAATGGCCGAGATTTTGTTCGGGGCGAATACTGGGCTTCCGCTATTCTGGACTGGATCTGCTTCCAATCTTCCGCTTTATAATTTGAAGGAGGGGCTTCTTCCTGAGCAATAATAGCTAGTAGTACCTGGCGAGCCTGCTCTAGGGTTTCGCGTTTAGCGGGATAATTGATTAGCCAAGATTGCCAAAAAGCGTCGTTCTCCTTCGTAGGGTAGCGCACCCATTCGTAGAAGTACGGATCCTGTAGGAAATCAGCTACGGAATAATCCGCGTAGTGGTCTTGCATGAGATAGTGTTTGCCTTAATAGGAAGGCTAAGGCGAAAATCTCACGGGACTATCGGAAAAAACTTTAAGAATTACATTATTCGAAATAAGTACCCCATATAATTGTTGATTAAACAAGAATGGAAATGAAATAATGCATATTTAGCAACAAGAGAGGGCGACGATGAGTATTAGAATAAAATCGCTTCGGGTATATTGGATCCGAAGTTTGGCGATGGATAGAGAAATAATATTGTAGACGGTATTTACCGATATATTGAGCGTGCTAGCTATTTGCTGATTACTTAAGTTGGCGTAGAATCGTAGATGAATTACTTCCCGCTGGTGCGGAGTTAATTGCGATAAAGCCCGCTGCATACTTTTTTGATTTTCTTCCTCGCTTTCCCGAAGTATCGTTCTATCTTCCTCGGAATCAACGATGGGCAAAGGCGTTGAAATTACTTTCCTTTGCTTCTGTAGCTGTTTAATAATCACCCGGCGAAGCGCTTTTAGTAAGTAACCCTGAACATTTAAGGTAATAGAAAGATGCTCTTTCCGCTGCCACAAGTCCACAAATAGGGTTTGGATGCTATCCCGCACTATATTCTCGTCAGGGGTGAGGTGCCTGCCGTACTGGTACAAACGCTCATAATACCGGTTGTAGATTTCTTCAAATGCTGAGCTGTCTCCCTGAAGAAAGTTCTTCCAGCAAATAGTGCTATCTAGTGGTTTTTTGGGAAGGTTTTCTGCGGCCACCTCTAAAGCGTATTTAAGATTATTGTATTTGTAGGTATTTAATATCAATAATTATTATAAACATAAAAAATTAATTCCCAACGTTTAAAATTTTTGAAACTCCCCCGTAAAGGTTCTTGTGCCAATCTAAGAATCTAATTCATAAACATCATCTTCATCTATCTCCGAATAGACGATCTTGCTACTTTGAAAACTGCTTTAGGAATTAGTATCTTCATAAACTCTGTTCTACAGCCTAACTCTTAAGATTAACCATTTGAAGACTATTTTTTCAGCATTACTATCGGAGCTAGGATATGCTTTATCTTTTCGCTTGGCCACTATTTTCATTTACTTATCCGTAGCTGTCCCCTGGCTACCCACTTTTGCCCAGTCAAAACCTAATGTGATTCTTATTACAGCTGATGATCTGGGCTTGCATTTGGGATGCTACGGCGACAGCATTGCTCGCACCCCTCACCTGGATCAGTTGGCGCAGGAGGGTTTACAGTTTACCAACGCTTACGTTACTCAGGCTTCCTGTAGCCCGTCGCGCAGTAGTATCTTCACGGGGTTGTATCCCCATCAGAATGGGCAGGTTGGCTTGGCGCACATCGGCTTTACCATGCTAGAGGGGATTCCAAACCTGGTACAAACCCTGAAAGACAACGACTACCGCACCGGTATCATTGGTAAACTGCACGTGCAGCCGGAATCGGAATTTCCTTTTGATTACAAAAAGATCGAAGCCCGACCCACCCGGAAGGTGCGGCAGGTTAGCGAGCAGCTAAAAGAATTTATCCAGGCGGGTGAAGATCCCTTCTTTGTATCACTCAACTACTTTGACCCTCACGTCAAGTTTTTCTCTCAAGTAGAAGGTATTCCCGAAAAACCTTTCCTGAGTGAAGAGGTCAATAGCTTTCCGTTTCAGCTAGTTGATACTGCACCGCAGCTAGAACGGATTGCTGGCTACTATAACGGGGTAGCTCGATTAGATGCCGGTATTGGTTTGGTTCGGGAGATGTTGGCGGACATTGGCCAACTGGATAATACCATCATCCTCTTCGTGAGCGATCACGGGGCTCCCTTTGCCCGGGGCAAAACGGCTAATTACGAATCTTCAGTAAAGGTACCTATGATCATTCGCTATCCCAATCTGGTTTCTGCCAACAGCCAATCTTCGGCTCTGGTATCTACGGTCGATATTTTTCCCACGTTGCTGGAGATGTGTCAGAGCGAGATTGACTATCAAATCGCTGGGAAATCGTTAGTGCCTTTACTCGATAACGCTAACGATGATGACTTTCGGGAGTACCTATTTAGTGAGTTTACTTTTCACGGAGGGAGAAATGGGTTCTTTCCTCGTCGGGCGGTACGAGGTCAGCAGTACAAACTTATCCACAACCTCAATCCGGAAGCAGACAATCCCAATATTCGCATTGACGGTGATTCGGCCTATTTCTATGCTCTGCGCCCACAGTACGAAGGAACACTAACGCAAACGCTGTTTGAACGATTGGCCAAACCCCCGGAGTACGAACTCTACGACCTGACCAACGATCCCCACGAGTATGAGAATCTAGCAAAAGATCCTGCACACCAAGCAACTTTACGGGGTTTACAATCGGTACTATACGAATGGCGAAAGGCTACTCACGATCCGCTACTCTATGATTATTGGTGGGAGAGGTTTACCTTTCAACCAAACGAGCAATGAACAATGTGCGGGGCACCCCGTGCAATGAACAGTGAACAATTAGTAATTGCCTTTTATACATACAGAAGGTAATTGTACATTGTTAACTGCTAACTGTTAATTATCAACTAAATCCTATGTCTATTCCACTTTCTCTGATTCCGATTATATACTTAATTGTTCTGTCTACTTCGCTTGTAGGCTGGGGCCAATCCGGCACTTCGCCCTGCGGTGAAAAAATTCGCTGCGATTATTCGGAGAACCTATCCTCCGTCCAACGGCAGGAATTGATTGCGAAAGTAGAGGAGCAAGAAGATGAGTATGATTCGGAAGTGAAACTACTGAGCCGCTATGTGCCGCCTACCGCGAATCACTATCACTCCAAACTGATTGATCAGGTGGTGCATCCGCTCCGACAGTCGGCTTGGTATGCGGCAGATTTACTGGATACGGAAGTTTCTAAGTACCAGCAACGAGCCATTGATGTACTACAAACGATACTGGCGCATCAGGATGTTAATCCGGAGAATGACACCTACGGT
This sequence comes from uncultured Flammeovirgaceae bacterium, assembly GCA_937884755.1. GTDB lineage: Bacteria > Bacteroidota > Bacteroidia > Cytophagales > Cyclobacteriaceae > Tunicatimonas. Next base: position 10,448 of record CAKZYJ010000209.1, on the reverse strand, counting down.
ATTTGGCCGTACAATTGGGAAGAACCATTGGAAGCGATGGCTAAGCCTGACTGGAACTGGGCTGATTTTATCGGGGCGCAATTGCTGGAAATCTACGTCAAACACCGGAAGGTACTGCCCGATGAATTACAACAGAATATCCAGCAATCGTTGCTGCATGCATCGCGTTCCATTAAGAAGCGGGACGTGAAACCGGGCTACACCAATATCGCTATTATGGGCACCTTTGTGACATACCTCACCGGCTATCTGTTTGATAATACCGAGTTGCAGGACTATGCCGAAATGCGGCTCAAGCGCTTTTACGACTATACGGTAGATTTAGGCGGATTTCAGGAGTACAATAGCCCCACCTACACGCGGGTGGCTCTGGATGAACTGGCCCGGATGAACAAATATATTATTGACCCCGAAGCGCGGGAAATGATTGATTATTGTTACCGGACAGGTTGGGAAACCATTGCTTCTCACTTTCATCCATCCACTCGGCAGCTAGCTGGCCCTCATAGCCGCAGTTATAGCACGCTGATGCGCGATCAGTTCTACGATTTACTCTACCAAGCATCAGACGGTAAACTCGCTTTTGTGGAAGAACTGTCTACGTTGAACCACTTCAATCATCAGGTTCCTCCGGATTTAATGCCTTACTTTACCGAACTACCCGAAGCGCGGGTAGAAGTAGACACCTTTAGCCGCGACGAGCATCCGGTGATTGGCTACACCTACCTGCATCCCGACTTCGCTTTGAGTTCGGTAAACTGCTCTTCTATGTGGCAACAGCGACGACCATTGCTAGCCTACTGGGGCACATCTGCCGATACTCGCTACATGCAGTTTAAACTACTGCACGATTTTGTGGAGTTTTCGGCAGGTCATTTGTTCTCCGTGCAAGAAGAAAATACGGTACTATCGGCACTTACCTTTGCTACCGACGGCGGGGATTACCACATCAGCCTGGATCGACTGAAAAACGGGCAGTTTGAAGCCGAGGATTTACGACTGCGGTTTGAATTAGGCCACACAGACCTTCACAACCAAGTAGAACTCAGCGAAGACGGCTTCATCCTCACCGATGATCACGTGCAACTTCAGGTAGCGATGGAGTACGCCCAATTCGGTAAGCTACCGATTCAGATAAAGAAAGGACACGATGAGGAACGAAGTTGGGTAGACTGGATAATCTATGCCGGTGACACCAAACAATTTAAACTAGCCAACATGAAACAAGCAGCTTTCGGCTGGACGCTCACGATGGTTCCGAAAGAAGAAATGCTACCCCTGCTGGATGTAAGTGCCGAAATAGAAGAAGAAGCGCTGAATCTCAAACAATCTTCCCTACAGTTAGGAGTGCCTCTGCGGCCCAATACTGAACAATCGCTTCTACAGAGTGTTATTCGGTGAGAGTTAACCCATGCTATTGATTAATCAATAATACAAGTAGAATATTTAGTGTTCGTAAAGAAAACTTTGTATTTCACAGATCATTTTTTCAAATTATAGAAATGTTTACTGTAATTTTCGAGCTATAACATGCAGAGTAAAAATGATCATACTATCATAGTGAAAGCGCTGAAAAGTGGCGATGCTACTGCTTTTGAGCATGTGTATGATCTTTACAAACACCCGTTATTCGCTACCGCCCTGCGGTATCTTAAAGATCAAAAATTAGCTGAAGACGCCCTACAGGAAATCTTCGTGAAACTATGGCAAAACCGCGAGGCTATTGACGAGCTACAATCATTGAGAAGCTTTTTGTTCGTATGCCTGAAAAACCATGTGCTCAATATAGTGCGAACGGAGCAAACCCGTATCAAAGCGGCTCTATTGGCTAATCAGAATAAAGAGAGAATATCCCACCAAACTGAGTCAGATATTGCTCTGAATGATTTACGGACCTATCTGGATACTAGCCTCAGTGCTTTACCGGCCCGAAAAAAGAGAATTGTTCAGTTAAGTTTGATTGAGGGGTATTCTAACCAGGAAATTGCTGCTACTTTACAGATTTCAGAAAATACGGTGCGCTCCCAACTATCGCAAGCCAAGAAGGTTATTCGTCGCTTTCTGGAGCAAACGTTGGTGCTGCGCATTCTCCTTTCAATCTAGCTCATCTTAAAAACTTTTCCCCCGGCTTAATCGAATTACAGGTTAGCGGTGTACTTACGGTAAATGCCAATAAGTATGCACGATCTGCTCATCAAATATCTCAATAATCAATGTAATGCCGCAGAAGCCGATCAGGTGCTTCGCTACCTCCAAACTCCGGATGGGCAGCGTCACCTGGAAAGAATCATGGCGGAAGAGGCAAGTAAACTAGATCAGGTAGCAGATCGTGAGCCGAACTACAATCAAATTTTCAGTAGGATTCATTCAGCAATTGAAGACGACTCAGCTACCAACGCCAAAGTAATCCCTATTTACCGCCGATGGTATTCAGTTGCGGCTTCAGTGAGTGTAATACTGCTAGTGGCTGCCTGGTGGTTCCTGAATCAGCCTATCCAGTCTGAATTGTACCAAACCGCCTACGGAGAAACCCAGGTGATTGAGTTGAGCGATGGCTCTACGGTCACCCTCAATGCTAACTCTACCCTTGAAGTTGCTACCAATGATAATATCCGGGAAGCCTGGTTGCAGGGTGAGGCTTTTTTCGAGATAGCGGAAGTAGCAATAGATGGCAACGCTTCGGAAGACAACGAATTGGTAAAATTTATTGTGCATACCCAAGAAGTAGATGTAGTGGTAGTGGGTACTTCGTTTAACGTGCAGAATTGGGATGATAGGATCCAGGTAGTGCTTAATAGCGGTAAAGTGTGGCTAGAGACAGGTTCCCAATCTAGTCGGGAATCCAAGTTGATTATGGAACCGGGTGAGGTAGCCGAACTAACCAGCGAGGGGCAGGTGACCAAGACCAGCGTAGCTGACCCTGATGTTTATTCGGCTTGGAAGGAAAACAAACTGGTGTGCCGCAATACTACTTTAGAAGAAATTGCCGAGGTAATTACCCACCGATTTGGCTACTCTTCCGAATTTGAGAATGATTCTATCAAATCGCTCTCAATCACGGGTACGCTGCCCCTTCACCAACTCTCATTACTAACTGAAGCTCTTCAGGAATCACTGAATATTACTATACAATCCGACGGTCAGACTCTGGTATTTGAACAGAAAGAGTAGCCTAAGTGGACTGAGATCAAACGAGAAAGGGAAATGCAATAACTCTCAATATAAACCTACGCATATGTTAAACAATCTAACGACAAACGGATGGGTCATTTCAGTGTACCTATGGTTCATGATGTTGCCCGCTATTGGGCAAGAGTTAGCCAGTCTGCCTACTGATTATTCATCAACGAATCTTCAATATCAGGATGAGCAGACTACCACGCTGGAGTCGCTACTGATATCCTACGAAAAGAAGTATCGGGTCAGCATTATTTTTAATAGTGATGAAATCGGGAAACAGAAGGTGAGTAAGCTGACAGATGAGTCTACCCTGGACAGTTCGCTCAAGAGTTTACTAGACCCCATCGGGCTTACCTTCAAGAAAATTGACGACAATGTGTACGTGGTGAAGCGGGCGAAGAAACGCCAGAAATCAGTAAAGAAAGTAGAGCGTAGTCGTACCGTTTTGTCTACTAACTCACCACCGACAAGAGTAAAAAGACTGAGCCCCAAAGCGCAGTCTTACGAAGTGAAATTTGCTCAAACTATTTCGGGAAAAGTTACTGATACGGATACCAACGAACCGCTTCCCGGGGTGAACATTCTGGCGAAGGGGACTACCGCCGGTACAGTATCGGACGTGGATGGTAACTATCGGCTGACCGTAGCCGATGAGGTAACGACGTTGGTTTTTTCCTCTATTGGTTATGAAACTGTTGAAGAGGCGATCAGCGGTCGTAGTACGATTAACCTAGCTCTGGCTCCTGATATTCAGTCACTGGAAGAAGTAGTAGTAGTTGGCTATGGTTCAGTAAAGAGAAGAGATCTTACCGGTTCGGTAGCTTCCATTTCTTCGGAGGAAATACAAGCCGTACCGGTCGCTTCTCCTGAGCAAGCTATTCAGGGCCGGGTTCCAGGTGTACAGGTAACTCAGGCTTCGGCAGCCCCCGGAGGTGGGGTTTCCATCCGGATTCGAGGGTCTAATTCTGTGAATGCCGGAAATGAGCCATTGTACGTCATTGATGGGTTTCCGGTGTATAGTGACAATACGCTTTCTAATGTTCAAGGAAGAGCTACTAGAGCGACACCAAACGCACTAGCTTCTATTAACCCCTATGACATTGAATCTATAGAAGTACTGAAAGATGCCTCAGCTACGGCTATTTACGGTGCTCGAGGTGCTAACGGAGTAGTACTGATTACCACCAAGCGAGGTAAGGCCGGGCGAAATGTGGTAAACCTTAATAGTTATGTAGGAGTGCAGGAAGTAAGAAATCAGTACGATTTGCTGAATGGATCACAGTTCGCTGAGTTTGCTAACGAAGCGGTTAACAATATTCCTGAACCTCTACCACCGCTTTACGATGTACCCGCCCCAGTTAACACCAACTGGCAAGACGAAGTGTTTAGGACTGGAGTTGTCCAAAATCATTCTTTGAGTTTTTCCGGTGGTGACGGAAATACAAACTACCTAGTCTCGGGCGAATATTACAACGAAGAAGGAGTAGTAAGGGGATCACAATTTGAACGCTACTCCTTCCGATTCAACCTGGACAAAAAAGTAAGTGAACGGGTTTCTTTTGGTAACAGCCTTACGCTTAGCCGTTCGGATAACGATATTCGGGATATTCTGGCTACTACGCTACAGGCTTTGCCCAATATTCCAGTGTTCGATAACGAAGGAAATTACTTTCTAAATACTGACCCCGCGTTAGTTATCGGTATTGGTTCCCGTATCGATAACCCGCTGGCGGTGGCTAATGAGGTTACCAATGAGTTACTTACTACCCGAGCTTTAGGTAATATTTACGGAGAGGTAAAACTGTTGAAAGGCCTGACAGCTAAAGTGCTGGTGGGTGGTGATCTGATCTACAATAAAGAAAACGGATATACTCCTCAAAGTACATTGGGAGGTATCGATTTAGGAGGTGCAGCCAGTCAGGGCACGGTAGAAAATATCTCCTGGCTTAACGAAAATACGCTGAACTACCAGAATAGCTGGAATGAAAAGCATAGTATCAACGTAGTCGTAGGGCTCACTTTTCAGCGTCAGAATCTAGAAGCCTATAATCTGAGGAGAACCCAGTTTCCGACCGATGCTACTTCCTACTACGACATCTCGGCCGGAGCCGAAGATCAGAATATTAGTTCCCGCGCTTTCCAGTTCACGCTTAACTCTTACTTAGGCCGGATTAACTATACGCTGCTAGACCGTTATCTCTTCACATTCACGGCTCGAGCCGATGGTTCCTCTAAGTTTGGTGAAGGGCGAAAGTATGGCTTCTTCCCTTCAGGAGCGGTGGCCTGGAGGATTAGCGATGAACCCTTCTTTCAAAATCAGGAACTGATAAGTAATCTGAAGCTCCGCACCAGTTACGGAATTACCGGAAACCAGGAGATTCCACCCTACCGTTCGTTAAATCGTCTCCGAGCGGGTAGGGTAATTATTGGTCAGGAAGCGGTTACCAGCTACAATCCCGCCAACGAATTGCCCAATCCGGATCTAGGCTGGGAGCAAACTACCCAATTTGATATAGGATTAGATATTGGACTTTTCAATAACCGATTAAATCTCACCGCTGATTATTACCATAAGCTTACCGACGATTTACTGTTCCGCGTACCAGTGCCCGCCAATACAGGCTTTAGCTTTATCTGGGAGAATATTGGTCAGATTGAAAACGAGGGGTTTGAACTCGCACTTAGCTCCAATAATCTAGTAGGGGATTTTCGCTGGACGACCAGTGCCAATATATCGGTAAACGATAACCGGGTGATTGAGCTGGCCCAGGATGATACCCAGTTATTTGCTACCCTATTCCCTAATACCCCTGGTAATGTTGGAAATATAGTATTGGTAGAAGAGGGCGCGCCAATAGGCTCTTTTTACACCCACGTCTTTGATGGTATCTGGCAGAATCAAGACGAAATAGATGCGGTGGGAACCATGCCTAATGCCTTACCAGGCGACGAACGCTACCGGGATATCAATGAAGATGGAGTTATCAATGGTGACGACCGGATGATTACCGGAAATGGGTTACCTCGAATCTTGTATGGGTTCACCAATGATTTCGCTTATAAGAATTTTGAGTTGAGCCTATTCTTCCAGGGAGTAGCTCAGGCTGACATTCTCAACGTTACTCGTCGGGAGCTGGAACTGCTGGATGGTGATGCCAATGTTTCTACGGCTGCCCTAGACCGCTGGACGGGTTCCGGTACTAGCAACCTGGTACCCCGAGCTACTTCGGGAGGTTCGCCCGGTCCGCTGTTGAGTGATAAGTACATTGAAGATGGTTCTTTCCTACGCCTTCGTACCTTGACACTCGCCTACAGTCTGCCGATAGCTGATTTGGGTTGGTCGTGGATCAGCCAAGCCCGTTTCTACTTCACCGGACAAAATCTACTAACCTTCACCGATTACCAGGGTATTGATCCGGAAGTAAATGCCGGAGGGCAGGATCAGTTGCTTCAGGGATTTGACCAGTGGTCGTACCCCATGCAGAAACGATACATTTTCGGTGTCAACTTTACCTTTTAAATCTTGAGTATTATGAAAAGCAAAATAGTCACCCTATCACTCATATTAGCTTTGTTCTCGGTAAGTAGTTGCGAAGATGTACTGGAAGAAGTGCCGCTAGATTTTGTGGCCCCCGAAAACTTCTACACTAATGCTACCGAAGCACGTATTGCCTCCTATTCATTGTACAATACTTTGGTAAATCGCAATTCGTATAACGTAGCCCTGTGGAAACTCAATGACTATGCGACTAACGCACTGGATGGGGGCGCAAACAACAATAATATTCAGTTGGATGAATTTACCTACGATGCGAATTTTGTCGAAGTAAACTACTGGAACGAAGCCTACCAGGCTATCCTTCGGGCCAATATCATTCTGGAGAACGTACCCGATATTAATATGGGTGAAACCGAGAAGAACGGAATATTGGCTGAAGCCCGTGCCATTCGAGGCTGGCACTATTTCAACCTGGTGCGCCTGTTCGGCGATGTGCCACTAAGAACTGAGGTGCAGATCACCCGAGCTGAAGCGGCTAATAATCCGAGAGTAGACAAAGAAATAATTTACGATCTGATTTTTGAAGATCTGGCATTTGCCGAAAATAACTTACCGCTAGACTATCCATCCTCAGAAGTGGGTAGAGCCACCCGTGGAGCGGCCAAAACCATGTTAGCCATTGTACACCTTACCCGAGGTGAGTTTCAGCAAGCTCGTGATAAGGCGCAAGAAGTGATGAATCTGGGAGTGTACGAACTCATGGCTGACTACCGAGATGTTTATGATCCCGATACCAAGAACAATGCCGAGCACATTCTGTCGGCTCAGTACCAGAAGTTTAGAGTAGGTGCCTGGTTTGAATCAATCTTGAGTCCGGCGGGTTCGGTTCCTTGCGGGTTTAATCAGGGCACGGTGAACCGGGAGTGGTACGATGAATTTCCGGATACCTATCGTAAGGAAATATCGGTGATGACGACCTTTGTTAGTGATGCCGGGGATTCTGTGGAATACGACCGCCCCCATGTGAAGAAGTATATTGCCTGGTCGCAACTGGATAGAGGAGGCTGTTTTTCCGGCGAGAATAACTTTCCCATTCTTCGCTACGCTGAGGTACTGCTAATCTTTGCTGAAGCTGAAAACGAAGTGAGTGGCCCTACTCCGGCTGCCTACGAAGCGATTAATGCTATCCGCCAACGCGCCCGCACCTGGCCTGATGGTACGGAGGACATAGCGGCTCTTCCCGATCTGGCTGGCCTGAGCCAGGATGAATTCCGCGAAGCAGTGTACCGGGAAAGAGAACTGGAGCTTTGCTTTGAGGCTCACGGTTGGTTCGATCTAGTAAGAACCGGACGTTTAATTGAGGTGAACCAAGCAGCAGGGAAAACGAATGTAAGCGAAACCCATCTTCTCTATCCTGTACCCCAGAGTGCAATAGATTTAAACACTGCGCTTACGCAAAACCCCGGCTATAATTGACAGACAGCTAAGGGGAGAAGTTGTTACTTTTGACTTTTCTCCCTTAGACTGAAATAAGAGTTTTCTGTTATATTTAGCTGACAAAAGCCCATTTAAAGATATGTCAGCTAAAGCTTCTGCATCATGGATTTATTGTTTGATAATAGCCATATGCTCTTGCCAGCAAACAACTGAAGAGAACTCAGTTGGTAAGGCTACTCAACCCAATATCATCTTTATTTTCGCTGACGATCTGGGTTATAACGACTTATCCTGCTACGGGCAAACCCACTTTTCTACGCTTAATATTGATGCACTAGCTGAGCAGGGCATTCGCTTTACCAGTTTCTACACCGCCAGTCCGGTATGTGCCCCAGCTCGCTGCGGACTGATGACCGGGTGGGATATGGGGCATGCACTAATCCGGGGAAACCAACAGGTACCCAACCGAGGAGGGCAGTTGCCCTTACCCGATTCGGCCATCACTGTAGCCGAAAAGCTACAGGAGGCCGGCTACGTCACCGGTATGATTGGTAAGTGGGGACTGGGCAATGCAGTGAATTCGGGTAATCCCCTGAAGCAGGGCTTTGACTCTTACTACGGCTATCTCGATCAGATACTGGCCCATAACGCTTTCCCGGAATTTGTGTTGAAGAACAACGATACGCTCTATCTGGAAAATGAGGTAACCTATCTGTCGGATACGCTCTGGCACGAAGGTTTAGGAAGTCACAGTACTAAGAAGGTGGATTATGTGCAGGATCTATTCACTCAGGAAGCCACCTCGTTTATCACTCAAAATCAAGACAACCCTTTCTTTTTGTATCTACCGGTAATCATCCCGCACTCTAATGGCGAAGCGCTGGAAAATGAAAAGAACGAAGCACCTTCCCTGGCAAAATTTGCTAATAAATCCTGGAACCGGGAGCAAAAGGCCTACGCTGCCATGATTAACGAACTGGATCGGGCAGTAGGCGCTATTGTAGATTTGGTTGATAGTCTGGGACTAGGCGAAAATACCCTGATCGTTTTCACCAGCGATAACGGCCCCGATACCTACGAGCCAATACAAATGTTTAACTCCAACGGCCCCTGGCGAGGCCATAAGCGTGATCTCTACGAGGGCGGTGTCCGTATGCCACTGGTTGCCCGCTGGACAAATACTATTGATGCCGGACGCGAATCTGATCATCCTTCAGCCCTGTGGGACTTTATGCCTACGTTTTGCGAAATGGCTGGGGTAGAAGCCCCTATGAATGATGGTATATCGCTACTTCCTGAACTACGGGGTGAGACTCAGCCTAAGCACGATTATTTGTATTTTGAGTTTCCCATTCCCTACTTCTGGCAGGCGCTAAGAATGGATCAGTGGAAAGCCATTAAAAAGCCGGACGAAAGCGAAACTTATCAGTTAGAATTGTATGACTTACAAGCTGATCCGGGCGAAGAAACCAATGTGGCTTCAGAGCATCCGGCTATAGCTGCCCAGATGGATTCTATCATGATTAACCATCGCATTCCCAATCAAAACTTTCCGTCCCCCTTTGATCAACCCTAGAAAATTGGAAATACTACAATTCCTGTTCAACCAACATCACCAGCGCATATTGCCTGATGTAGCTAAAGCAATACTCTTAGCTGTAATTACGATAGCCTGCGCTAGCCAAGAATCTGAAGTAAGCTCTGAAAGCACCCTTGAACCATCTCAACCTAATATTATTGTTTTGCTGGCAGATGATTTGGGCTACGGCGATCTGGGTAGTTACGGTAGCCAGTCTATCGAAACTCCTCATCTGGATTCGCTGGCCACGATGGGAGTGAGCTTCACCCAGTTCTACTCTGGCTCGGCGGTATGCTCCCCCTCCCGGGCTTGCCTGCTCACCGGTAAGTTTCCGCTGCGCTTCAATGTACGCCAACACTTCCGCGACAGTGTAGATCATCTGCCTACTACAGCCCAAACCCTACCCGAAATGCTGAAGGAAGCTGGTTACGCCACGGCTCACATTGGTAAGTGGCATTTGGGCGGTCTGCGCTTGTCGGATATTGAGCGAAGGCAACAGGGGCAAGAAGCGATTCCGGGACCGTTGCAACATGGCTTTGACCATTACCTAACCAATACTGAAGGTGCACCAATTCGCCCTCGCCTTATTCGGGAACGCAAACTGTACCGTGAGGGAGGGAAGTACCTACTACGTAACGACGAACAAGCCCCGCCGATTGATAAGCACTGGACTGAGATTAAGGTAGACGAAGCCATTAGTCTGATCGATGGTTGGCAAGTGGAAGCCCAACCCTTCTTCCTAAACCTCTGGTT
>CAKZYJ010000208.1 GCA_937884755.1 uncultured Flammeovirgaceae bacterium | reverse complement strand
TCACAAACTTTCTTCAAAGAAACAGGGTGGCGAATGGGGACTCCAAAATTTCCCTACTGAATTCTATGAGATGATTCAAACTGCGTTGAAAGAGTACGCGCATAAAAAAACGGACAAACAAAAGCAATTCTTAACAGAAAATCTCTCTCGCTTTTACGAGTATTGCATTGAAAGAATTGCTAAGAGTTGACAACAAACAATAAAACAACTGGCTACAACACTTTGCATAAGCAATAGCGGGTTAGTACCACATTGATAGGGTTAGTTTTACCGGATCTGCGCTTGCGCATAGCATATCCGGTAAAATTCCGCCACTGCTCATATACTTAACGTTAGAAGTCACTAGGTCCCAATCAAGAATGACGAGATTAACACTGATTATTTTACTATTTAAGGCTGGTTCCTTATTGGGGCAGAATTACTCTGATACCTTAGATGCCCAATTCAGGCAAATATTTGAAGAGTCTAACCTTCCAGGATTTTCAGTAGGTATTTTTAACGAACAAAGTGTCTTATATGGAAAGGGGTTTGGTCTCGCTAATACAGAAATTGAGCTTCCCTATGGACTTGATAACCCTCAACAGATCGCATCAATTTCCAAAACATTTATTGCTGTTGCATTAATGCAATGTATAGAAGAAGGACATTTTGAATTAGAAACACCAATAAATGAAATACTTCCATTCAAAGTCATCAATCCCCACCACCCTGAAGCAGAAATTTTAGTAAAGCACTTAGCCAATCACACTTCAAGTATTGTCGACGCAAAGTCTGAATGGAAAAACACATATTATCTATTAAACGAAGTTGATTTTCAGTCACAATCATTTACGAAAGAGGAAAGGAAGTTCCTGAGGGGTATTTCCGCAAACGAAGAAATGACGTTAGAAGAATACCTAAAAAATTATCTAATTGTTAAAGGCGAATGGTATTCTAAAAAGATATTCTCGAAAAGCCAAGCTGGGATCAACTATTCTTACAGCAATCTAGCATCAGGACTGGCTGCATATCTCGTAGAAGCGGTTCAAAAAATGCCATATTCATCATATATCATTGAAAAAATAATTCAACCACTTGGGATGAAAAATTCTGGATGGGAGCATAAAAACTCATCTAATGAGGATGCCATTCAACATTTATCTAACGGACAGCCATATCCCAAATTTGAGGACATAAATTATCCCTCTGGTAATATTAAATCGACGATAAATGATCTTATCTTGTATCAACAAGATATGATGTTAGGTTTAAAAGGTGAAGGACAGCTTTTAAAGACTTCATCGTATGAATCAATGTTTTCGCCAACCTCATTTAACTCTGATGAATCAGAATCAGTTGGTGTTTTTTGGATCAAACATGATGTACTCGGCGACTTAATGCATCCAGGTGCTGCGGCAGGCGCTGTTGGTGTCATAGGGTTTAACCTAGAGAAAAATATTGGCTATGTTTTATTAACTAATTCTGGAACTCACACTGATCAGCAGGGTGAATCTTATGTGAAAATCTGGCGAACTATTTTGAAATATCGCGAACTTCTAACAAACGCTAGAAATGAATAAGCGAAATGAGAATTTTAAAAGCATTTACTAATCAGAAACTTAATAAGTTCTAGCTAATGGTTCGCACACTCATTTTAGTTGGACGTTGGCACCAATAAATATTGCAGTCCTAAAAATGAAAACAGTACTCTCACACCTTACTATATTATTTCTATTCTCCTCTTGTATACACAATGATAACGTTCGGTCTTTTCCCAAACACAATGACAGCCCTCTGATTTTTCGTAAGGTTAATAGTGTTTTTAATGCTTCTAGCCCTACTATTTCTGAACTCAAGAAGCTGGCTAAAGATGATAGAGTCAGAGCAGTGAATGACCTTCTTGCCAGCCATCAAGAAAAAGGCTTCCCTTTAATAGAATAAGATTCATTATTAGAAGGATACGTTTATGCTACGTTCATCCATATTGACGCAACTCACCTTAACGATATTACATTTAACGTATTTGGAATCTACGATGAATACAGATCCAAACCCAGGAAAAACGCAGTTTAAAGTTATACCTTGATTGGGGGTTGCAGGAAAATTGGTGTAAAGCATCTGGCCGAAGATTAGCCGAGGTGCTCGAGGATAGACAATACGAGTTCACGTTTACAGAATTTATTGGATGGCATGATTGGTCTAACTCGAGAAAAACATTTCCAGATGCTTTACGGTATTTATTAGAGTAATAGCAAATTACCTATGCCAACATTTTGTATAGCATATAGCGGGTAAAGCTCAGGTTCGCATCGTTGGTTCTCGTATCAGTTTTGGTACATCCTGACAAAAAATCTCCGTAGACTCTGCTACGTGCCATACAATCTACCGTTAACATAAGTGAAAGAAGTAACTCCCCTCAGTAATTCTGTAACCCATCATCTGTCAGCTAAAGACAGTATTCTAAAGCAAGTCATTGCCGAAGTAGATTGGCCGGAAATCGTTAGTACGGGCAACGTCTTTCATGATTTGATGAGCTGTGTGATTGAACAGCAAATTCACTACCGTAGTACCAAAAAGACTTTTGCAAAGCTGTTAGCTGAAGCTTCATTGGAAGAACTTACCTCGGATAACTTTGAGGAGTTTGAAGAGCAAGCATTGGGTGATGTAAAACTCTCGATGAGAAAGTATGAGACCATCGTTGAGGTAGTAGCGTTCTTTCAGAGACACTTACCCGATTGGTTAGGGATGAGTAATGCTGAAGTACGCGAAACACTGGGCAGTATCAAAGGGATTGGCCCGTGGACGATAGACATGATTCTGCTCTACACGCTGGAGCGTCCCGATGTATTTCCCGCCCAAGACTATCACCTCCGCTTAGTGATGGAGCAGCTGTATGGTATCGGTCCCAAACGAATCACCTCCGGGATGAAAAAAATTGCCGAAAACTGGGCACCTTATCAATCTTTCGGAGTGAAATATTTGTTATCCTGGAAGGAGACAAATAAACGAAGAAAGCAATGAAACAATCCGGTTCAGCCGATTTAGCCTTGATGGGAGGAGGTATTCCCCCCTGGCTGTTTGAGCGAATGAAAAAACTGAGTCTGGCGATTGTAGAAAGCATTCTGGCGGAATACGGTCATCAGGCTTTTCTCGCTAAACTGTCCAATCCATTTTGGTTTCAGAGCTTTGGGGCGGTCATCGGTATGGACTGGAACTCATCAGGAGTAACTACAGCAGTCACCCGTGCCCTAAAAGATTCTATCAACCCTCACGCCCAAGAATTAGGATTATACGTTTGCGGAGGAAAAGGTAAACAGTCTATGCGCACTCCTCAGGAGCTAGTTTCGGTGGGGGATAGAACTGGACTAAACGGCGAGGAACTATCACGCTTTAGCAAACTAGTGGCAAAGGTAGATAATACCGCGGTGCAAGATGGTTTTCAACTTTATCTGCACAGTTTTTTAGTCAGTAGTGCGGGTGATTGGACGGCTATTCAGCAGGGCATGAACGGTAGCACGCAGCAGGCGCGGCGCTATCACTGGCATTCTAAAAATATCAGCTCATTTGTGAATGAACCTCACGCTGCCGTCTGCGGAACCAATCAGGGAGACATTTTGAATCTGGTAGCTGAAGATGCTGAACCAACCCGGGGAGGAGTCTTAGAGATCGCCCAAGAAGCTCCCGATAAAATGATTCGGGAAGTGCAAAAGATGATCTTACCCGGCTACTGCGGAGTGAAGGCGAAAGACGTCAATCTTAAACGGCTGGGCAGTATTTTATGGCTAGCCCAAGAAAGTCAGACCAAAAAGTTTGAAGATTTACTACTACTCAAGGGCTTAGGTCCCCGCACTTTACAATCGCTTACGTTAGTGAGTGAAGTCATCCACGGAACTCCTTCCCGCTTTTCCGATCCCGCCCGATACTCCTTCGCCCACGGCAGCAAGGGTGGCCGACCATTCCCGGTACCTACCAAAATATACGACGAAACCATTAGCACCCTAAGAACCGCCGTAGACCGAGCCAAAATTGGGCATACCGACAAGCAAAAGGCCATTAGTAAACTCACCAACTTAGCCCAACAAGCGGAGCAAGGTTTCACTCCTAATGATGGATTTGAGCAAGTACTGGAAAAAGAACGACAAGATTCCTGGAAGTACGGAGGACGAACAGTGAAAGGCTTCGTGAAGCGACCACCAAATGGTCAGACGGATTTATTTAATTCTTGAGGGGTTACTGACGTATCAATTACTGCCTATGCATCTAAGTAAGATAACCTGTCTTACAGCTAAGTTGGAAAAGGTTTGCATAACTAACACTGTAAGTGGTTATACCAACACAGCCAAAAAGGTTAGGTTAGGTTATACCATACTATCTTCATTGTTTACCTATACAAAATAGTGTAGGTTTGTTTATACAGATGTTGGCGGTCATGTATGGTCAGACCATTTAAAATTATCTAATGCAAGAAACCATTTCTGAAATAGATTCTCTGTTTGAAGAAGCAAAGGAGAGTATAGAATTCGAATTTGTTCAAACTCTGATCAACTATAGAGGAATGGGAACCAAAGAACTCTCTACCAATCTGCATGAATGGTTTGACGCCATCGAGTTTTATAAGGGGCTGTTTAATTCAAAATCAGGGAAAGAAAAGACTCGAATTGGAACATTGTTGTATTCAACATTCTTTGAGAATAGTGATTTCTACAATATTTTGGGTAGTCTGTGTAAAATTAAATTGGGCTACAAGGGCTCTTCATACCTGTTTTGGAAAACAAGGAAATATGAAAGACTATTAGGTATTGGTGAAAAGAAGGATTTTTTGTTAGAACTGTTAGAAGATGCCGAAAAACAAAACATTATATCATTTTTCATTGAAAACCATTTTAAGGAAATAAGAAACACCTTCTTTCACTCTGCCTACTCTTTAAGTGATGAAGATTACATTCTTCATGATTCTGAACCAATTTTTATTAATAGAGTTGGTCAATCTCATTTTAACGTAAATGAGTTCTTATATCCAAAAATTGAGAACGTAATTCAATTCTTTGATGCATTTAAGCAATCCTACCTGAATAGTTTTGCTTCATACAAAGCAGATAAAGAAGTTGATGCACTTTTCCCAGATCCTTGTAAGGCAACAATCCTTGGGTCAAAGGATGGACTAAAAGGTTTTCGCATCAAAAACTCAGTTCAATTTTATGGTAAATGGCATGACTCAGGAGTATGGTATGATGAAAAATATGACATGTGGGCGGGTCATAATATTCGTATGAATTTTGAAAATGTTGAGACAATTGAAATTCGAGACTCTCTAACAAGATATGAGAAGAAGGAGGACATAAAAAGAAGTGATTTAGAGTTTGAGAATTTGGTGGACAAAATTTTAGAAAGAAATAAACCTGACGAAATTTATAGAGCTACACACTTGCTTGTGAAATTCGGAGATGTACGTTTAAAAAAAATGGTCGCTGAAAAGAATGGATTTAAACAGAGAAACTTCCCGAAAATAATTTTACCATTTTACCGGAAAGCAGTCGAGATTGGTTCTAAAATCATGGATATGAAAAAAGTAAAAGAAAACATAAAGACTCTTGAAGAATTTATGGCTTCGTAAAAAGGATAATAAACACGAACCGCCAACAAGGTGTATAGTGCATACCCTTCGGGATACGCACCATACACGGACCGTTACAGCCAATAACTTATTAAAAACTAATTGACATCAATAAGAATGAGCAATCCAAAGTTTGACCTGTTTATAAGCTATTCTAGTACTGACGAGGTGCATAGATTTAAAGGTAAAGACTTTGAAGTCATCAAATTTGTTAAAAAGCATCTAGAAAAATACAGGCACCCTGTTACCGGGAGCAGGGTAAAAGTGTGCACATTCAATGAAGATTTTGAACTTTCCGAAACCGTAAAGCAAGCCATTATTAATGCGTTGCAAAACTCAGCTTATGTGCTAGTCATCTGTTCCCAAAACTCAAAAAAGAGTCCATGGGTGCAATTCGAAGTTGACTGGTCTTTTAAAAATAACAGCACTACCCTCATTCCAGCTGTATTGAATATGTCTCCTGGTGCATGTTTTCCCGATGTTTTTGAGGATGATACCCTTGGTATTGATTTAAACTTGGCTGAGGGAGACCAATTAAAAGATTGGAAGACTAAGGTAGAGATAGAAAGTCATAAGCTTCTGGCTAAAGTGTGGGATATCTCGAAAGAAAAGGTTTACGATAGGTACGAAGCCGCAAAACGTAAACTCAATCGTCAAATTGGCTTTTCAGTCTCCTCCGTACTTTTTGTATTATTAGGATTAGGATTGTATGGTATTGTTAATTGGCAACAAGCCCAAATAGCCGAACGGGAAAACCTCGGTAAAGGAGCCTCCTTGCTTAGCCAATCTTTTTGCTTTAAAGAAAATAGCCTGGTTTACGCTATTAAAGGGGTAAGCCAGAAAAATATGTTTGGGCCGCCTCCGCCAGGAGCAACAAATGGTCTACATGATGTACTTAATAAGATTACGAATCAATATAAGATTAAGATAGATAATGGGACACTAATGTCGGCAGCATATTGTGGCGCCCAGAGCGTCTTAATCCACACTACTGAAGACTTATTTCTTTTGAATACAGATCAAAGGCATCCTTCTTTACGTAAAATCAGTACACATATTGACCATGTAGTTGGCTCAGAGACCCATAAAAAGTTCGCTACTTACGCCCGGGATAGTCTCTATGTATTTGATGAATATGGAAAAATGACAAATTCACTGTCATTAAAGCTCGTAGATATAAAATCAATTGATTTTTCTGAAAATGGCAATACTATTTTTGGCTTAGGAAAGCATACGCTATTCAGGTGGGACTATTCATCAAATATCCTCGATACAATTCCTATTAATATTGATTGGTCAAATGAGAACCTCTACTGGACTCATCAGTGCAAGGATATTTTTGCACTTCCAGTTTCAGAGAAGAGTCTAAATCTCATACAATTTGGAGCGGTCACAGAAGAAATGCGCTACTCTATGGACGACATTATTCATCGGGTAGATATTGACGATAAAAACAATTTTATTGGCATCTTGAGTAGAAAAGGCGAACTAAAGGTTTTTCGATTTTGGGATTCCAAGCCTATTTTAAACTTAAAAACGAATGCCAATCATGGAGGAATAAAATTCTTACCGGAAGATCAGGTAATAGCTATTTCAGGCTGGAATGATAACACTAATTTTCAGGAAGGAGATGTCAGAATGATTTCTATAGCGGATGGATCCATATCCGCTGTTTTACACAACAACGCTGGTACAGTTCGTGATTTCCAATTTTCAGAGGACGAAGAATATGCTCTAGTCGCCTATGACTTAAGCACCGTCTCATTGTGGGATATTGATCAGGCTATACCTCAGCAAACCTTAGAATGCTCAGAGGAAGAACCTTTGTTTGGATTAATTAATAATCAGGGGACACAAAGCTTGATCGGATGGCTAGCCGGTAATCTGACCATATGGAACCATTACGGAGACCGATACAAGCAACAAAATCAAATTACTCAAGAAACGTTTAATGATCTATTCATGGACCCCACGATAGGAAAGACTTCGTCATTATTTTCACAACTGGGAGAGCATAAGATTCGGATAGCTAGTGACACCTCTAATCATGAACTTAATTTAAGTGTCCATGAACAGTCAACGTTGAGAGTTACAGATTCGCTTAATCACGTGCTCTTTGAGTATCCTTCAAAAGAAATCATAACTGCTACATCTCCGACTCAAGAAAGTGGTGAAGTAATTATCGCACATGAAAATTATTTGATGAAAGTTGTTCTTACGAGTGGTGACATAATATGGACAGCTCCTTTCGAAGGTGACGAGGTGGATTTCTTTATGCAATCTCGCCATGGGAAATACTTATTAGCACTTGGTGCATATGGTAAAATATCCGTTTTTGATATTCAAAGTGGCCGAGAAATTTGGACAAAAAAAGAGCCTAACCACTACGGACCAAAGGGAACATTTATCAATAATCATGAATTGGCAATAGGGGGATACAATGGGGAGATTCAATTCTATAACCTGAAAAATAATCAAAACGTACCTTTACCAATTTCAGACTACCTCGTCACGCATTTGTTTTACAGTGAGAAAGACAACATTCTAATTGCTTTAGATGGTTTAAATAAAGTATATATAATCGATGTAGACAGAAAAGCTGTTGCATCTACATTTAGTTTAAGCAGAGAGGGCTTTGTAGACAAGGTTAAATACCTGGAGGGAGGAATAATTATCGGCTTACAGAAAGACAAAGACTATGATGAAGCCCCTTTTCGTATTAATATCTCTGATTCCTTAGCTTTAGATTGTGCTTGTGAGTACGCAAAATTATACCCCAATATTTGGGCTGAGGTAAAAAACGTTTGTTTGCTTTCGAATTAGATATTGATTTACTCTTATATCTAGCAGGAAATCAAACTCGTATTGAGTAATAGTACTGGCTGTAACAACGTATATCCTCAATGGTGAGATTTAGGACTGGCTCTAACGTCCAAGAAATTTTACTACATTTAGCATAATCTGAATTGGAAAAGGCTTATTTGCCTCACCACTGAAGGATATACAAAACCGTTAGTCCGAACATTCTGCGACATTACCACTAGCCCGTCCTCTAATCATCCTTTAATGCCTTTCAAAAACCGTAAAATAGCTATCCATGCTAAAAGTAGTTTTGATTGTCTAATATTTAATCGTAACATTGCGATTAAACAATGATTGGAATATGGGTTTAGCGAAAACGGAAATATTTACTGAGTCACAAAATGAGATTGCGCTATTCGCCAAGGCGTTTGGGCACCCGGCTCGAGTGGCAATTCTGCAGCACTTGTTTAAGGTTAATGGCTGCGTTTGTGGCGACATCGTTGATGAAATAGGGCTGGCGCAACCCACTATATCGCAACACTTAAAAGAACTGAAACACCTTGGGTTAATCAAAGGCAATGTGGAAGGAACCCGGGTTTGCTACTGTATAGACACTGATAATTGGTCTAAGATGAAAGAAATAATGACCCAGTTTTTAAACCAAGACATTTCAGAGACCGCGTGCTGCTAAAAAAATTTGAACCTATTTATCGTATTATCACAATAAAACCAACGACATGGAAAATGAGCAAGAATTAAAAAGCCTGGTGAGAGAGCGTTACGCCAAAATCGCTGAACAGGGCAAAGCTGAAAACGCTTCTTCCTGCTGTGGAGCTACCAACCCCTCGGACAAAGTGTACAACATTATGGTGGATGACTACTCTGACACCAGTGGCTACGTAGAAGATGCTGATCTTGGGTTAGGCTGTGGTCTTCCGACACAATTCGCCAAAATTCAACAGGGAGATACGGTCATCGACTTAGGTTCTGGTGCTGGTAACGATTGCTTTGTTGCTCGCCACGAAACGGGTAGTGAGGGCAAAGTCATCGGGATTGATTTTACCCCAACAATGATCAAAAAGGCTCGTATCAATGCAGAAAAATTAGGTTATAACAATGTAGAGTTTAGAGAGGGAGATATTGATGATATGCCCGTGAATGAAGATGTAGCCGATGTGATCGTCAGCAATTGTGTGTTGAACCTAGTACCTAACAAGAAAAAAGTGATCAGGGAAATTTACCGAGTACTGAAACCAAGTGGTCACTTCAGTATTTCAGATATTGTTTTAATCGGTAACCTACCGGATGCTCTACGGCAAGATGCTGAGATGTACGCGGGTTGTGTTGCGGGGGCTATTCAAAAGGATGAGTACCTACAATTGATTATCGACCAGGGCTTTCAAAACATAAAGATTCAAAAGGAAAAACCGATCGATATACCTGCCGATATTCTTGATCGATACCTCTCTCAAGAGGAGGCAGCATCGTTTAACCACAACGGAACCGGAATTTTTAGCATTACCGTCTACGCCGGAAAACCCGGAACGAAAGCAGAAAAACCAGAACTAAAGCTGTCCGAAATTCAGTCGGCTAATGCCTGCGAACCCGGAAGCGGCTGTTGCTGATTTAATTTATCGGCATAAAACACTGTAGGCACATCATGAATGATGTGCCTACGGGATAGATTATTTTGAAATATAATGAATTATACCGCCTAGGTACGGCCTCCGGCCTACTCTACCATAATACAGCCCTCGTAGCGTCTTGGAACGGGTACACGCTGAAACATCAAACATCCATCGACTAGCTTCCACTTCAGAGGTACAGCAGTCCGGTGACATCACCTTCTTAATGGCTCTAAAGAAAGACTCTATGCTTTCCTCTTTATTAGTCGTATTAAGAGCAATGATCTGAACGCGTACTGCTCGGCAGTCCGATTTGAGCAGTTACTGAAAAAAGAATATCAGGATTCATGGCAGTACTGTAGCCGGCAAGCCAGCGGACGAACAGTCAAAGGCTTCGTAAAGCGACCTCGAAACGGTCAGATGGATTTGTTTAACTCCTGCTGATAACTTCTACTACCAAACGCCAGATAGACACTAAGGTCGGTGTAATCGGAGGTGCTCCGCCAGCCTGATAATTCAGCTACACAAATTTCCGCGAAAGATGTCCCTATATCGCGCTGTTCTTGTTGTTTTCCTTTGTAAAAGGCATAGGTTTGCTTATACCTGTATTGGTGTTGCCTACAATCATATTGAGCCAACCTAAACGAAATGACTGCTAATACGATAGACGAAGTAATAGATATTCTTGGACAGATCATCCAGGAATCTAAAGATGGGGAAAGCACCTTCGGGTATTTCGCCGCGCTTTATCAGAAAGTTACTATCAGTATCAAAGAAAGGTTAAATACGAACTACTTTGATGATGATGAGAGAATGGAGAGGTTAGATGTGGTATTTGCCAACAGGTATTTAAAAGCTTATGCCAGTCACCAAAGAGGAGATAAAATAACCGAGTCGTGGAAAACCGCCTTTACATTAGCCGAAGATGATAGTGTCATTGTACTTCAGCATTTGTTGTTGGGGATGAATGCTCACATCAATTTAGATCTGGGAATAGCCGCTTCGGAAATCTCAGATACATTATCCATCGGCGATCTACAATCAGACTTTAATAAGATTAATGAGGTTTTAGCAGCCTTGATTGAAGAAGTTCAGGGAAATCTGGCCGAGATATGGCCAACTCTGTTATGGATATTAAGATTGACCCGAAAGGTAGACGACTTTATGGTGAATTTCAGTATGAATCTAGCCCGGAACGGCGCCTGGAAATTTGCCAACGAACTAGTACTGGAGAAGGATCAGGAGAAAAGAGAAACGCTAATTTTGCAAAGGGATACGCGGGTAGCTGAATTAACCAACCTTATTATTGATCGAGGGATCGTAGGGCGAATTATATTTATGATCATACGATTCGGAGAGCGAGGAACCCCATCTGATAAGATCAGAGCTCTTGAGCGAACCATTGAGAAAGCAGAACTGCCCGTACCTAACAGTAGCTAAATTAATCACTTACTGCAACAGAGCGATGGTTCACTGCAAAAAAGCAGTACTTCACTAATAAGAGCATATCTTAAAATATCACTTTCAGAAACAGACACTGTTCCCTGCTATCTGGTGTCAGAAAGGTCATGTATAAGATAAATTCATACAAGTGCTATCCCATTGTTGACCCCAAACAATAGCAAACTAATGAAGAAGTTTCTAATCCTAATCCTTTTTATTCCGACCACAATTGAGCTGATGGCTCAAAATTATTCGGATTCGCTGACAACAAAACTTACCAACCACTTCAAAAACTCTGACTTGCCAGGATTTTCAGTGGCTATTGTTAACGAAGACAAAGTGTTGTATCAGAAGGGGTTTGGTTTTGCCAATAAGGACACCAAAAAAGCATTTGATAACACAACGGTTCAAGCCTTAGGCTCGGTTTCCAAAACGGTGGTCGGATTGGCATTGGTAAAAGCGATTGGAGACGGCAAACTGACAATGGATACTGAAATCAATGACATTCTGCCCTTTACAGTCATTAATCCTTTCTTTAAAGATTCGCCTATACTGATTCGGCATTTGGCAAATCACACCTCCAGTATTTTAGACACTAAACACTACGGTAAATCCTATGTACTTGATGACGCCTTTGCGCTGTCCGATAATGTTCATCAAGATTTTTTAGGCTTTATAAAAAGTCACGATCCGATAGAGCTTGAAGAGTTTCTGGCTAATATTCTTAGCGAAGAAGGTAAATGGTACCGTAAGAAAAACTTTTTGAAGGCAAAGCCCGGTACGGCCAAAGAATACGCTAATCTAAATGCAGCATTGGCAGCTTACATCATAGAAATTGCCACCGACACGCCTTTTGAAGAATACACCCAAACACAAATATTCTCTCCCTTAGGCATGCCCAATACCGCCTGGAATACTAATGAGAAGATGAAAGATGAGTTAGCCACTCCTTATTTCCCGGCTGGTGCTGAAGTACCTCGCTATAAGTTAATAACGTATCCGGATGGAGGGCTCCATTCTAATACAAATGATTTATCACTTTACCTTCAGGAAATCATAAAGGCCTACGCAGGAAACAGTACGTACTTGACATCTGAATACGCTAAAATTTTGCTACCGGGCGATGACGACACCGACAGGACTTTTTGGGGTATGGGTGAAGAAAGCCGAAGTATAGGTCATAGCGGAAGTGACCCCGGCGTTCAGACTGATTTGCAGTTTAATGCTGATAGCAAGATTGGACGGATAATCTTAACCAATGTAAACGCCGAAGACAATGATATCCTTTCAGAACAATATCGAGAAATCCACCGGATTTTGGCAGAATATGAGAGCAAACTGATTGCAAGATAATGCCAGCGAGCGTAGAGCACATTCCCGCTTTTCTAGCCTAATTCGGTTCTCCATGACTTACGGCGGCAAGTGTGGCCGAACGTTTTTCGCGCCTACTAAAAGTGCACGACGAAACTATCATCACTTTAAAAAGAGCGGTAGAACAAGCGAAGATTGGGCATGCCGACAGGTAAAAAGCCATTGGCAAGCTCGCTGATTTAGCTCAACGAGCTGAGCAAGATTTCACCCCCCGCGATATTTTTGAACAAATATCAGAAAAAGAACGACAGGCTTCTTAGAAATATGGAGGAAGGACTGCTAGAGTTCTCGTAAAACGGCCCCGAAACGGTTAAATAGATTTGGTTAATTCCTGATTAGTTGCCAGTATGTTAATTAACACCTATAGATCTACCTGATTAGGCAGGCTGGAGTATCTTTTATTTGTAGTAAAGTTGGAAAGGTTCACATAACCAACGTTATAAATGGTTATGCAAATCTAGCCAGAGAGGTTGGTTTATACCATTCTAATTGCTTACTCGTACAGAATAGTGTAGGTTTGTTTACATTGACGCTATGAGATTATCATAAAAAATGAAAAACCTGGTATTATCAATTTCATCGGGATGTATCATTGTTTTTTTTCTATTTACTGCTTCATGCGAAGTTCCTAACAATACGGATTACGATGTAGTAGTCTACGGAGGTACACCTAGCGGTATTATGGCATCAATTGCTGCGGCCAGAGACGGTGCGTCTGTCGTATTGCTGGAACAGACCAACCATGTTGGCGGTTTAAGTACAAGCGGTTTGAATCGTGATGAGGGTGAACACATGGATCGAAGCACCTTGGGTGGATTATGTGATAAATTTACCGCCGAAGCGGCTAGAAGAAGTGGGACAATCGTAGATGTTGGAAATGAGCCTCGGATATGGCAATCTCACATTGCGGAAAATGTTTTTCTTGATATGTTGCAGGAATACAATATCCCTGTGCTATATGAACAATTATTGGATGGTGTGGACAAGTCCGGTAATACAATTATATCACTTCAGGTTCAGGGGGGAATATCCTATAAAGCAAAGGTTTTTATAGATGCCACCTATGAAGGAGATTTAATGGCCAAGGCAGGGGTTTCATATACCATGGGCCGAGAAGCACTAGACACCTACAATGAATCAAAAGCAGGTGTGCGTTATATGGACGAAAAGGTAGACGTCTCTCCTTTTGATGATGAAGGTAATTTATTGCCAAACGTTATTCCTGGAACATTACCAGAAGAATTTTCGGCAAGTGAGCACCCACAATGTTATAATGTCCGTCTTAACTTAACCAGCGAAGAAGGAAATAGAGTCCCCATTGAAAAGCCATCTACTTATGACCCTTTACAATATGAATTGCTCGCACGTTGCATTCAAGCCGGATATGTAACTACATTAGGAGATGTGCTTGGTTTATATGGTATGCCAAACTCATTAAAGCGTGAGTGTAATAATCGTCAATTTGCTTATGTTTCTATGAGCATCCCCGGGGCGCAGACTGCCTGGGCTAAAGCTAGCTTTGAAGAACGAAAAGCTATCCATCAGCAATATCGCAATTATACACATGGTTTGCTCTGGTTTCTAAAAACAGATGAAAGAGTGACAGAAACCATGAGAAATGAAATGGCAAAATATGGTTTTTGTAAAGACGAATGGGTAGATAACGACCATTGGCCATGGTATTTGTACATTCGGGCTGCACGACGGATGACCGGAGAATATATTGTAACACAGCATGATGTGACGGAAAATCGTAAAAAGAAAGACGTTATCCATATCGGTTCACATTATATTGATTCACATCAAGTAGCTCGCTATGCTGTTGACAGTACTAGTTTTATCAACGAAGGACGAATGTGGCAGGAAGGTATGCGGTTCGATATTCCCTATCGTGCGATTACTCCCAAAAGAGAGGAATGTAGCAATCTGCTAGTACCTGTTTGTGTTTCGGCAAGTAATGTGGCTTTTTCCGCTATTCGACTTGAGCCAACATGGATGCATTTGGGAGAAATCTCAGGTATTGCGGCTAATCTTGCTTTAAAACACAACGTAAGTATTCAGGAAGTGAATGTTCAAGAACTTCAGCAAAAAATTTCAGAAGTTGGAATCCCCCTTAATTGAGCTTTGGATTTTTTAAATGCCCTTTGTCTAACAGTGTATACTTTATCGTTAGTCCAAAGGTTTTTTGTAGCCTTATCAGAAATTTGAACAGTTTTATGGGGGGAGATCATAAAGACAGAATTACTCGAGGATCCATTATTTACCTCATCGTAAAAACGTATACACAAAGTCAGCAAGTTAGCCCTAAACACAGTAGGCCCACCATTAATGATGAGCCTACGAGATTATTTAGTTCAGAAGCTAGAATTATACCGCCCAGGCGCGGCCTCCGGCTTCTTCTACCGAAATGCAGCCTTCGTAGCGACCGGGTACGGGCACGTGCTGTAGCACTTGGGTAGCCCCAACTTCGGAAGTACAGAAGCCCAGTAGGGTTAGCTCCTTCATGGTTCGGAAGAAAGGCTTCACGCCATCTTCTTGCGGTTCCTGAGCAGCAGCTTCCAGTTTGGTAAGCAGCGCGTCCATCTGCGCGGGTTCCAGATCCACAAAACCGTCGCTGTATTCGCTTTGGCTCATTTCTTCCAGCTCGGTAATACCGGCCACAAACTGCTGCTGGTCTTCTTCGCCGTAGATGTCCTTCAGCATCAGATCGATAAATTCGGGTACGCCTACGTCTTTCGCTCCGGGAGTATCCGTAGCCGGGATAATACGCTCGGCTACTTCGGAAACTAGGGTGGCCTGGTCTTCGGATAGGAATCCGGGTTGCCAATTCAGTTCTTTCTTCGGAGTACAGCCCTTAAGTACACCCATAATGGCGGGGGCGGAAAGCGCTCCTCCCATCATATAGCTAGCTCGTCTTATTGCTTCTCGTCTATTCATCATACGTTATTTTGCTATCAGACATTCATTCTTTTAAGTTCTTTCACCGCGTGGTCAGCCGCGCGAGCGGTTAGTGCCATGTAGGTGAGCGAAGGGTTCACGCAGGCAGCGGAAGTCATACAAGCCCCATCGGTCACGTAGATGTTGGGCACATCGTGCACCTGGTTCCACTTGTTCAGTACCGAGGTCTTGGGATCGCGGCCCATGCGGGCGGTTCCCATCTCGTGAATACCCAGACCGGGCCAGCTACCGTCGTCGCGAGTCTTTACGTTCTTGAAACCCGCTGCCTCCAACATCTCCGCGGCTGAATTAGCCATGTCAGGACGCATGGCCTTTTCATTCTCTATAAACTCAGCATCGAAAATAACAGTAGGCTGTCCCCACTTATCGGTATTTTCGTAGTCCAGCGTCATCTTGTTTTCGTGGTACGGCAGGGTTTCGGCAAAAGCCGTCATCCCCATTTGCCAGGGGCCGGGCGTTACGATTTTTTCCTTCATACTCGCGCCAAAACCCAGCTCAGCTACCGCACTCTGCCAGTTTTCACGGCTACCTCCGCCCTGGTAACCAAAGCCTCGCAGGTAGTCTTTACGCTCACTGGCTTTATCAATATTACGGAAACGGGGAATGTAGAATCCGGTAGGCTTACGTCCGTAGTAGTACTGATCGGCAAAGCCATCGAAGTCGCCACTAGCTCCGGTACGGAAGTGGTGATCCATCAGATTATGGCCTAGCTCGCCACTACTCGCTCCAATCCCATCGGGGAAAGCATCCGACTTAGAATTCATCAGAATAGAAGTAGACGCTACGGCCGATGCACAGCAGAAGATAATTTTAGAGTAAAATTCCATCGCTTCCATCGTTTCTCGGTCAATGACCTGAACTCCTACCGCCCGACGCTTCTCTTTGTCGTAAATAATGGAAGTTACAATGGAGTCAGGACGTAAGGTCATATTGCCGGTAGCGGCGGCGGCGGGCAGGGTAGCCGCATTACTGCTGAAGTAGGCTCCGTAAGGACAGCCCCGAATGCAACGGTTACGGTATTGGCACTTGGTACGTCCGTTGTGATTCTGCGTTAAATTAGCCGTGCGGCCCATCGTAACCACTCGTCCGCCGAAGTTCTCCGCCACTTTATCCCGGAAGTGTTTTTCCAGACAGTTAAAATCCATGGGGGGTAGGAAGTTGCCATCCGGCAACTGAGGCAATCCTTCCTTCATGCCGTGGATACCGGCAAAACCCTCAGCGTAGGTATACCAGGGGTCAATCTCCGCGTAGCGAATTGGCCAGTCTACCCCGAAACCATCACGGGCGTTGGCTTCAAAATCCAGATCGCTAAAGCGATAACTGTGGCGGCCCCACATAATGGATCGCCCTCCCACGTGGTAGCCCCGCATCCAGTCAAAGCGTTTGGTTTCCTGATAGGGATGCTCGCTGTCCTTTACAAACCAGTGTTTGGTAGATTCCCGAACGGTGTAGCCAGTACGGCTTTGTTTGGGATAATGCTCTTTTAGCTCTTCAGGCGATATCCTTTCCTTGGTAGGGAAATCCCAGGGTTCTTTGTTTGCAGTAGGATAATCTTTTACGTGTTCAACCATGCGACCGCGCTCCAGCACCAGGGTCTTTAACCCTTTCTCGCACAATTCTTTTGCGGCCCAACCGCCACTAATACCCGAACCGATGACAATAGCATCGTAGGTATTTTCCTCCATTCCTTTGGAATTTACGTACATACGAAGTTGAGATTTTAATAAATGATAGGAAATGTTAGCCTGGTCAATTTACAGCATTCCCGTAAATTAAAAAAATGAGGTTTGCAAAATCAGTATTCAATCCAAGGCTCACTTTTACAGAATGCTAAGCAGCTCCGGTAATGTACTAATCTCGTAGGTTACTTCTTCGGTATACTGGTGCTGGGCCGGATTGAAGTAAACCTGATCAATACCAGCGTTCCGGGCTCCCAGGACGTCAGTCTTAAGATTATCTCCTACCATAATACACTCCGGTGGCGTAGCCGAGATATTCTTTAGTGCATATTGAAACATACCTGTGTTTGGCTTACGGTAACCAGCTACATCCGAGGTAGTTACGGTCTGGAAGTACTCCGTTAAACCCGCATACTGTAATTTAATTGCCTGAACATCGGAGAAACCATTGGTAATGATGTGTAACTGGTACCGATCTCGTAGTTTCTCCAAAGTAGTTACTGCCTCGGAAATAACGTACCCTTTGGTAGGACAGGTCGTCAGATATTCTTCGGCAAATACTGGAGGCAAGGTTTCATCATAGGAGAGTTGTAGTTCGTCAAAGATCAAAAAGAACCGCTCCTGCCGCAGCCGTTCCGAGTCATACTCGCCTCGATTGTATAAATCCCATAGCCGACGGTTCACCTGATGGAAAACCTGACAGAATTCATTTGGTGAAGGAGTCCCTAATTGCTCAAGTTGATATTTGTAGTATAAATCCGTCAGCGTTTCAGTAGCGCAACGGTCGAAGTCCCACAGCGTGTGGTCTAAATCGAAGAGGATGTGAGTGTATGTGTTCAAGTATTATGGTTTTTAGTGTTGGCGTGCTTTGGTATTCAGGTCGGCGTAAACCGCTGTTCAGGCGACCTTCGCACCGTGTTCAAAGTTACTCATTTCATGAATACGCGAACACATAAACAGTTGAACACATTGTACTATAACACTCCGAACCATAACACTAAGTACACTGTTTTGTAATGCCTGTCAATTCACTATTTTTGCAGCGATTTATTACCGAATAAACACACAACTATGGCAGAGAAATCATATGATCTTATTGTAATTGGAAGTGGACCCGGCGGCTATGTCGCGGCTATCCGGGCAGCTCAGTTAGATATGAAGGTGGCCGTCGTAGAGAAGGCCGAGCTGGGAGGAGTTTGCCTAAACTGGGGCTGTATTCCCACTAAAGCTTTGTTAAAAAGTGCGCAGGTTTTTGAGTATATCAAACACGCCCAGGACTATGGCATCACCGTAAAGGATGCCGAAGTAGATTTTACCGGGATGGTAAAACGCAGCCGTAATACCGCGGGTAAGATGAGTAAAGGAATTCAGTTCTTGTTCCGCAAGAACAAAATTGAAACGCTGGTAGGCCACGGCAAAATAGCCGGTAAGGGTAAAGTAGAGGTGAAGGGAGAAGACGGAAAGTCTCAGACCTACTCCGCTAAGCATATCATTCTGGCCACGGGTGGCCACGCTCGGGAGTTACCTAGTATTCCAATTGATGGTGAGAAAATTATTGAGTACCGCAAAGCAATGGTCATGGAAGAGCAACCTAAGAAGATGGTCGTGGTAGGCTCAGGAGCTATTGGTTGCGAGTTTGCCTATTTCTACAATACCATTGGCACCGAAGTAACTATTGTTGAATACCTGCCAAATATTATTCCGCTGGAAGATGAAGAAGTCTCTAAACAGCTAGAGAAAATCTACAAGAAGAATGGCATCAAGATTATGACCAACTCGGAGGTAACTTCAGTTGATACCAAAGGGAAGGACTGCAAAGTGAAGGTAAAATCAAAAGATGGTAAGGAAACTACTATTGAGTGCGATGTAGTGCTATCGGCAGTAGGAGTAGCTACCAATCTGAAAAACGTGGGCGTGGAAACGGTAGGTTTGAAGCTTAATGATCGTAAAACCCACGTGGAAGTAGACGATTTTTACCGTACCAATGTAGAAGGCGTGTACGCCATTGGCGATATTGTGAAGGGCCCTGCCCTAGCGCACGTAGCCTCTGCTGAAGGCATCACTTGCGTGGAAGCCATTGCCGGAATGAATCCTGAACCTTTAGACTATAATAACCTTCCGGGCTGTACCTACTGCTGGCCGGAAGTAGCATCAGTAGGTTATACTGAAAAGGCAGCTAAAGAGGCGGGTTACGATATCCGCGTAGGTAAGTTTCCTTTCTCAGCTTCAGGCAAGGCGAGTGCAGCGGGAGCCAACGAAGGTTTCGTAAAAGTGATTTTTGATAAGAAGTACGGCGAGTGGCTCGGTGCCCATATGATTGGAGCCAACGTTACCGAGATGATTGCCGAAGTGGTAGCTGCGCGTAAGTTGGAAACCACCGGCCACGAAATCATCAAGTCAGTACACCCGCACCCTACCATGTCGGAAGCAGTGATGGAAGCCGCTGCCGCTGCCTACGAAGAGGTGATTCACTTGTAGAGATTCCTAACAGATGTTTGATAGAAGGCAGGTTCACAGCGAATCTGCCTTTTTGTTTTTATGATAGTTTGCGACTCTAAACGCAAATACTTATAATATTTTGCGATTTGAATCGCAAAATATTATGTCTTACTTCAGAAAGGCCCCGAGGCACGTTATCCGTTTAAACCAGGAATTTTTAGGTCGGTCTGCTATTTGTTCACTAAATTGACCTGATGATGCGAATGTTTATCTTCACTCTCTTGTCTTACTTTTTCTCATTACCAACTTCGGTATGGTCTCAAGAATATGTTGCCCAACCAGACTCTCTGTATTCTACCCATCTGAAAGAACAAAGACAGATACAAGTCATTTTCCCCAAGAATTATGATCCAAATCTGAAGGATGGTTACGATGCGTTTTATGTGCTGGATGGTGAATGGAATACGTCATTATCGGAAACCGTTCTCCATTTTTTAGGATACGGCCAGTTCATTCCTACGAATATGATGATTGTTAGTATTCCTAATCTGTACGAGGGGGACGTAAACATGCGGGGTAGAGATTTTACTCCTACCCAAGTTAAAAACCGTGATGTTTCTGGCGGGGCTAATGACTTTCTGTTGTTTCTGAAGGAGGAGCTAGTACCCTACATTAATGAGAAGTATCCAACCAATCGCGAGAACAGCGTTCTCTACGGAACCTCATTGGGAGGCCTATTCGCCATCTATACGTATTTGCATGAACCCGCGCTGTTTAAGTCGTATTTAACCGTTGAACCTGCTTTGCATTGGGATAATGAAAATTTAAACAAAGTCGCATCGAAAAAACTACCGGGCATAACCGGAACTAGTAACACGCTTTGGATAAGTTCTCGTGACGGAGAAGACTTCAAAGAAATGGGCATTGCCAAGTTTGAATCTACGCTCTCTAAAAAAGCCCCTAAAGAGTTGCATTGGAAGGTAGCGACCTATCCCAACGAAACCCATTTTTCTGCTATCTGGAAAGGCCTATACGATGGTCTTAAGTTTACCTATACCAAAGCATCAGACGAAAAGATCGTTAATAGAGCAGATACAGCTACCAGACTATTCTAGTCTGGTTTATTTAACGCTCCCCGGTCCGTAGCCAAAGTACTCCTTAAACACTCGGGAAAAGTGAGCGTAGTTCATGAACCCTACTTTGTTGTAAACATCCGACACGTTAAAGTCAGTATGCTTGAGTAGGTACTGGGCATGTTCCATGTGCTTCCTTTTGAGCCATCGGGCGGGCGTAGAATTGAAAACTTCTTTAAAGTCCCGCTTGAAGGTAGCCAGACTTCTTCCGCTCATCAACGCAAATTCTTCGAGCGATGCATATTTCAGGTAATTCTGCTCCATGATCTCTACGAGATTTTTCTTATGCAGGCTATGCCCGGAGAGGAGCTGAGCTACTACTTCGGGGTGCCGGCTGGTTAGGTAGATCAACAGCTCGGTCACTTTAAGTTGAAGTAGCTCTTTATCGTATTTCAATCTGCTGTAGAAAAGGTTGAGCACTGACTTGATAAAATCAAGAAACTGCACCGAAGCATCGGTAATAAAATGTTCGTAGCCACCACTCGTAGTTTTACTTTTCAGATTTCGCTTTTGGGCGAATCGGTGTACAAAATCGTCTTCCAGAAAGAATAGCACGCTGGCGTATCCGCGCTCGGGAGTTCCGTATTTTCGGTAAGGAGCGTAGACATTTGTTGAGCAACCCAATCTGTCCCTCCTCAATCGTGGAAGTGCCTTCTTCAAAGTCAATCGCTATACTACCAGAGAGAATGCAGAGCAATACCCGCTGGTTTACATAAACAGAGTCGGCCACCAACGTCTCGTGATGACAGGACTCAATTACTGTACAACCTTCCAGTTCAATAGACTGATGCCGCTCCGGCATGCCTAATAAGTCTTCAGGTATTTTAAACATATGCTGGTTTTCTCCTTTAAGCCCAAAATATGGTAAAAGGTTCTGGCATCCAATGCTCTGCTGGTAGTTGAGGGTAGATGAGCCGAATAGCAAAGTGATTTGAGCCAGATAGGATAATCTTCGCTTACTGTTCGCCAGTTTATACAAATAAAATAAAAAGTCATGAGACAGCTATTATTCATCTTTTTAACCCTATCAGTCATACAAGTACAAGTAGCCGAAGCACAAACCACCTTTCGGGATGATTTTTCTAGTAGCGAGAGCCTCCGTAACTGGACCTCATTAGAAATTGAAGGCTGGGAGTCGAAGATTAGAAAACTGGCCATCGAGAACGATAAGCTGGTCATGGAACCTACTTCCAGTGGTTGGTTTGAAGACAATTTTGCCGGACACCTCTACCGGGAATATACCGGAGATTTTGAGCTAAGTACCAAAATAAAAGTAGCAGGAACCACCGCTAATCTACCGCAAACCGCCTTTTCGCTGGCAGGTCTTTTTGTGCGGGTTCCCCGAGACTTTACGGCAAGTGAGTGGGAGAGAGGGAAGGAAAATTGGCTGTTTTTCAGTATTGGCTCCGCTACCGAACCGGGTACTCCCCAATTTGAGATCAAGAGTACTTACAACAGCCAATCCACCCTTAAAATCTATCCGGCGCAGGATGAATGGGTAGAGCTAAAAATTGTGAGAGTAGCCGAGGTGTTTACCTTGCTGCATAAGTTTGCCGGAGAAGATTGGCAACTACTCGATCAGTTCATTCGCCCCGATTTGCCCGAAACTTTGCAACTAGGGGTGACTGCTTATTCTGACTGGCCTTCCGTAACCGAAACCTACCCCGACTACGAAGCCTACAATCAGCACGGAACCCAAGAAGATAAAGGTGACCTGATAGCCTATTTCGACTACATCGAGATAGCACCCACCCCAGTCAAAAAGGAACTTCCTATCGCCAATTTTATCGGTCAGCAAGTGTTGATGTCCATTGTTGAATCCAACTAACCAGTCTTAGTAATGATGCGGATTAAATTATTATTGGTCTTTATCCTTTTCGCCAGTAGCGTCAGTGCCCAGCCTAGCTTTGATGCCCAAAAGCTGATCGTATTATCCGATGCTGATATGGCAGCTTCGACTTACGTAGATGGTCAATTGTTACGTGTGCCGGGCGATCAGGATGAACTCTCCTTGATCGATTTTTCTGACTCTGACCCACTGAATAGCATCACTACCTTACCAGTATCCAATTCGGTCACCAACTGGACGAAAAGTCTGGATATTACTTCTGATGGTCGGGTAGCCTTTGTGGCCGAAACTCGGGCACAGCTAGCCCACGACATTACCCAGATAGCCAATGTAGGCGAAATTCCGGCAGCGCTAAGCATTCGTGCTATTGACGTAAGCAACCCCAAAGCAATGTCACTGATGGCTAAGATAGACGTAGGAAATATTCCTATTGTCGTCCAGTTAAGTCCGGATGGTAATTTTTTAGCAACAGTGATAGAGGAACCGGGAAGGGAAATCGTATTAGTACCCTGGCAAGGCACAGCCTTTGGTACTCCTCGGTACTTTACTATTGGACAAACCTACGATAAATCCGTACGGGCGACTGACATCACCTGGCACCCTTCAGGTAAATTCCTAGCGGTAACGCTTGAAGAAAGTCAGCAACTAGCCTTTTACCAGGTAAACGATGAACGTACCGAAATAACCATGATCGGCGAACCGCTGCCGTTGGGTACGCTACCTGGTGCAGGTCAGTTTGTGCCCGGTGGAGAGTTCTACCTTATTCCCGATGTCAATAATTTTGTGAACGAAGGATTTTTGTACTGCATTCGTCCTGACTTTGCCAATGGTAACCATCAAATCGTCTCCCGGGTGAAGACCGGAAAAGCTCCCGAAGGCTTTGGTATTAGCCCTGACGGTACACGGATTGTTACGGCCAATATGGAAGGTTCGTGGTTTCCCGAAGGATCAGAATTCCGCACCGAAACCAGCTCACTGTCAC
>CAKZYJ010000207.1 GCA_937884755.1 uncultured Flammeovirgaceae bacterium | reverse complement strand
CCGTGGATTTGAGCCTGCAGAGCCTGCACCATCAGCAGTAAGCCAAGTAGTACTAAGCTATGTTTTAGGTAATGAGCAATCATAAAATAAGCTAAACTTTGACGTAAAGTATAGTACAGTTTTTTCAAAATCCAGATTATTGAAGAATATCAGCAGGCTGAAACACTACTTTTTTTCGAATCACCATCTTACTGGTGGTATCCGCCCGCTTCATGTGATATTCTAAGGTAGTTGGTGGCACTCCTAGTATCTCATCGACCCCATTTTTGCCACTGAGTGATCCTGCTTGCTATCCTGAGCCAATAAGCTTACAGAAGCTGACAACATTAGCATCAAAAACCCCACAAGCCACTGAGTATGTCCAATTACTCATCATATTTAAAACAGGGTTTAACTATTTAGGCACTCTGAAAATAATGCTATGGTATTCGGGCTAAAAGATACGCCGAGGTCAATTTCCGAATATTCGTATTTCTTTTCATGAAGTGAATTTTTCTAAGGAAATTAATTCTATTTTGCTGATAATCAGAATTTTATATATGTTTTTAGCAGTAGTTATCCGGGACACTTCGCTCGGGTGTTTAGGCGACAGGTAGTTTTCACTCCTTCGGGGTTCCGTAAATATCTCCTAAAGAACGAGCCCACGTGATATAGTACAAGAATCTTCTATTAGCACAAAAATGTCCCAGACCAGGGTAAGCTTACCGACGACCTTTATAGTACGAAAAAGCAAGCACCGCCGGAAACCCTCTGACCTACTCAACCAAGTAGCCCTATGAACCACTCTCAGCTTATCTCAGTGATTAAGCAGTTTAGCCTGGCACTACGCCACGAGCTACCGCCCGATTTTGGCGAGGGATTACCTTCATATACCGACTTGCGTACTCCCGAAGACTTTGCTCGGACACTATCAGAAAATGGTACTCCGCTGCATTTGGTTTTTACTACCAATACAGCAGATAGCTATCAAGCACTTGTTGACAGGCTCAGTTTTCCGGTGCTGGTATTTTTTGCCGATGAGAAGACTTTGGCTCCCGCGATTATCCAGCCGGGCAAAAATCTGCAACCGGAGGCCGAGCAGTTGCTTCCCGACGGAACCCGCCAGTCTGTGACACTCGGTGCCCTCACGGAGAGGCTTCATACCACCGAAGAAGGAAAAGTGTTGTTCGTGGCAGCTTTTCCGTTTCGAAGCGTAGTAGGAGAAGGCACGGAAGGCCCGTCTTTATCACCGATCAAACGTTTGCTCAACCTGCTGCGGGGGGAGCGACGCGATATTAGCTATTTGTACGTCTACGCAGTGGCAGTGGGTATTATTAACCTCTCACTTCCATTGGGTACTCAGGCCATTGTAGGATTTATCTCCGGAGGGATGTGGCTTAATTCTATCGTCATTCTCATCGGCTTAGTCGTGATCGGGGTGATTGTGGGGGGAGGCTTACAGATTATGCAGTTGTCAATGGTGGAGGTAATGCAACGCCGTATTTTTGCCAAAACAGCCCTTGAGCTAGCTTACCGTATTCCTCGTCTGGAAACAGAAGCTGTGCTCCGGTATTATACTCCGGAACTCGTCAATCGCTTTTTTGATGTACTTACCATACAAAAAGGGCTTCCCACGCTGTTGATCAGTTTACTTACGGCGATCATCCAAATCAACTTCTGCCTGATCCTGCTGTCGTTCTATCATCCTTTCTTTGTATTCTTCGGCCTATTGCTAGTATCGCTACTGGTACTGATGTTCTACCTGACGGGGAAACGAGGGCTTGATTCATCTCTCACCGAATCAAAGTACAAATATAAGGTGGCCTACTGGCTGGAAGAGTTAGGGCGTGCCTTGCCTACATTTAAAATGGCAGGGACGACCCAACTACCTACCCAACGGGTGAACCATGAGGTAGGGAACTACCTGATGCACCGCAAAGCCCATTTTGGGGTGCTCATCCGCCAGTATTCCTATGTGATCGCATTTAAAACACTAGTCACCGCCGGACTGCTCATCATCGGTGCTATTCTGGTCATTGACCGTCAAATTACACTGGGGCAATTTGTCGCCTCAGAACTAATCATTGTACTCGTGATTGGTTCCGTAGAGACGATCATTCTCAACCTGGATACGGTTTACGACATGCTCACCGCCGTGGACAAAATTGGGCAGGTCACTGACTTACAGCTGGAGCCCGAAGGAAAAGCTACGCTAGCTGCCGAGCAAGGAGTTCGTATTCAAACCCGGAACCTACGCTACCGCTATCCAGGTCAGCCGGAATACGTACTCAAGAATATCAACTTGGATATTGCCCCCGGTGAACGGGTGTGTATCACTGGCTATAACGATAGCGGCAAATCAACGTTAGTGAACATCCTAGACGGAAGCTACCGTTCCTACGAAGGAGTAGTCGCCGTAAATGACATACCACTCTCCAATCTCAACGTAGCTCAGTGGCGCAATCATATCGCTAAAAACGTATCTACTGAAGACATTTTTAATGGCTCAGTGCTGGACAATGTGACGCTCCGTAAACCGACCACCTCATACCAAACCGCCGTAGAAGCTCTGCGAGCAGTAGGTGCTATGGAGGCTATCCAGCGATTACCCCAAGGATTAGATACAACGCTGGTCAGCAGTGGCTCCAGTGTATCGACGAGCTTAGCCCACAAAATCGTCCTGGCTCGTTGTATCGCCAAACAACCGAAAGTGCTCATGCTCAACGATTTCTTTCCATTTTTTACCCGTGCCGAACAGCAGCAGTTTGTACGCTATCTTACGGATGACCAACATAGTTGGAGCTTGATTGTGGTATCTACTGATCCGCTGATCTTAAGCCAGTGTACCAAAATTGTGGTGTTACAGGAG
This sequence comes from uncultured Flammeovirgaceae bacterium, assembly GCA_937884755.1. GTDB lineage: Bacteria > Bacteroidota > Bacteroidia > Cytophagales > Cyclobacteriaceae > Tunicatimonas. The sequence continues at coordinate 1,354 of CAKZYJ010000207.1, read as the reverse complement.
GGAGAAACGGTAGCCGAAGGCACCTACGAAACCCTGAAAGATCATGCATTTTTTCAGCAACTAACTTCCCCAGCATTAGTAGCTGATACCCCCTGTTAGTCTTCATTTTTAAAGCCTATTTTTCTATGAAATCTAATAAAGAAGCAATTCCTTCTGTCAACGTTGAATTAGAACCTCTGGAGGTGCTGGAGTCACCTTGGGCAGGTAAGATTGTGGCTCGTTGGCTGGTTGGTATCGGAGTCTTTCTATTGAAGGTGCTACTCATACCTTGGCAGAAGAATATGCGAGCTAAGGGCGAAGTTACAGCATTATCACCGGAGAACCGTCCTCAAACTATTCAATCAGCCATTCCGGGGCGCATTGACCGCTGGTACGTACAGGAAGGTGATTTTGTCTTACGGGGAGATACCATCCTCAATATTCAGGAGATTCAGGACGACTACTTTAACCCCGAACTACTGGTGCGGCTTGAAGAGCAATTGGTAGCTCAACAAGCGGCCATTCAGTCGCGGGAAGCTAATGGCGCTGCCCTGCGCCGCCAGATCAAAGCCCTACGCCAGGGGCTCCAGCTAGAGCTGCAACAAGCCGAAAATGTGGTACGGCAAACCGAGTTGCAGATCATAGGCGAGAGTTTGGCCTACGTGGCCTCTCGAAGAAACTTCGCTATTGTAGAAAACCAACTGGAACGCGAACAGTCACTCTACGACGAAGGGCTTAAATCCCTTACCGATTTGCAAGAGCGGGAGCAAGAGCAGCAACTGTCGCGAGCAGACCTGGGAGTGGCGGAAAATCAGTTCCTCACTACCCAAAATCAACTCATCACCGCCCGCATTGAGTTGCAAGCGGTAGAAGCCAGCTACCTCGAAAGTATTAGCAGCGCGGAATCAAGCCTGAACACTACGTTGGCTGGTATTTACGATGCCCAGCGTAGTCTGGCTGAACTGCAAAACGAGTACGCGAATATGAAAATTCGGAACGAGCAGTACTACATGATTGCTCCCCAAGATGGCTACGTAGTGCGCGCTTTACGTACCGGGATTGGCGAAACCATTAGTGCTGGAGAGGGAGTGGTCACCGTGATGCCCGAAAATCCGGACAAAGCAGTGGCGATGTACGTCCAGCCGATGGATGTTCCCTTGCTGTCGGTGGGGCGTAAGATTCGACTCGAATTTGATGGTTGGCCGGCCGTGCAGTTTTCGGGCTGGCCTATTGTAGCCGTTGGCACGTTTGGTGGTATCGTGCAGGTAATTGACTACGTGGAGACTGAAGAGCAAGACGGACGCTATCGGATACTGGTCACTCCCGACCCGGATGATGATGGTAACTGGCCGGAGCAACTGCGCTTAGGTTCCGA
>CAKZYJ010000206.1 GCA_937884755.1 uncultured Flammeovirgaceae bacterium | reverse complement strand
TAAAATTGAGCATAAGTAACTTCTCAAGTAGATTGGGATGATACAAAAGTTTGCCCACTTTCCGAAGGAAAATTATCTGTTCTGTAACAGTATACATAGCTAGGCCTAGCAGAAGAAAGTGAGTCAAATGAGGTAGCAACACACTGTCCTATTAGATTATAGTATTAAGGTCTTGGAAAAGGTAATGAATAGCTTCACATAATTATTGGAGTAGGAGCTTCAGTCAGATTAGAGGTAGAGGCCTACAGGTGTATGAACATCTTTGCTATTTAAAACTTTTTGTTAACTAAGGGGGAAGACGATATTATTACAGTTGACAGATTCATATATAGCAACTGTGTAATATCTTCTTTTACATTGGTTTCTATTTTGTAATCAATAGGTAGGTTTGTTTACTTAACAATAAAAATAATTAAACAAAATTTAATTTCTGAGATATTAAATGTTGATTTAGTACTATTTTTTTTTAATTTATTATTGAATATTGTTGAAAATCCTTACATTTGTTAAGATACTTAATAAATATACTTATTAATATGTATATAGTGTATTCTCTTTGATGAATCCCTAAATTCATCAATAAAATGTCGCTTATTAACAAAGTTAACCACATGAATACAAGAGGTAAGTTCTTCTCTTGGTTTTCAAAAGAAAGCAGTAAATGCGGAAGTATACTTGCTGTTGATGATGATTTTGCGATCCGAGTCATTTTGTGTAATGTATTGAAGCGTAACTTCGATATCACTGTGGTCGGCAATGGTATTGAAGCGCTTCTTTGGTTGAAGAAAGGGCATAGTCCGGACGTAATAATATCGGATATTTCTATGCCTCGCCTTAATGGCTTTGACTTCTTGGAATCACTTAGCCAAAGTGGCTTGTACAATAAGACACCTGTAGTTATCTTATCAGGACAGGAAAAATCGTCAGTCGAGGCTCAGGTATTCAATTATTCTAATCCGGTCACATTCATCCCGAAGCCTTTTGATCCATTAAAAATAGAAAGCCACATAACACGTATTATAGAGCGAAAAGGTTGCCTCACTTGATCACTTTAAATAGCTAACCAATGGATTATGACTACTACTCACCAGACTTGCATTCAAAAGATTTACACACGAAATATCAACTTCATTCAAAAGAATACAAAATAGTCCTCATCGGTAAGGAGGTTTGCAGACTGGAATCGCAGTTGGCAGATTTCTTATCTAATAATACTTCGGCTATCTTTAAAGTTTTTGCTAACCATGAAGACGCTCTAAATCAATTTGCTTACTCTGAAAGTATTACTAACGGCTCTGTATTAGTATTGTGTGATGCTAACCTCCCTTGTAGCACATTAGATTCCATTGCTTCTGGACTGAATATTATTCAGAAGCAGATACCTTTAGTGATTTATTCAGAGAAATTTTATGAGAAGTATAAGCAGAAGGCATTGGAAGTAGACTATGTAGATGATTTTTTATATCAAAACTTAGGATTGGAAAACATCCTATCCCGTCTCTTTTTCCTTACGAATCTTAAGACGAACACATCACAGCTTAAAATATCACAGTTTAGCAGCTCTTTCTCACGCAAGGGGCATTTTGCAAAAAGGGTTCTTGATGTTGTTTTGGCGTCTGTTCTATTAGTATTATTGAGCCCTATTTTGATTCTTATTTCTGTAATTATCAAGATAGAGTCTCCAGGATCAGCTCTATTTATTTCAAAAAGAGTAGGGAGTGGTTACAAAGTTTTCGATTTCTATAAATTTAGAAGTATGAGTGTTGGGGCGGATAATATGCGCAATGATCTAAGTAGCATGAACGAATACTTATCCAAAACAGAAAGTGATCCTAGTTCTCCACTCTTTTTTAAGATTAAGGATGATCCCAGAGTGACTAGAGTAGGTAAATTTCTGAGAAAGACGAGCTTAGATGAGCTGCCACAACTAGTTAATGTACTCAAAGGAGATATGTCTTTAGTAGGTAACCGCCCCCTCCCTTTAGACGAAGCAGCAACTCTGACTGAGGATAGGAGTGCTGCTAGATTTTTGGCGCCTTCAGGTATCACAGGGCTATGGCAAGTATCAAAGAGGAAGGATGAAGTTAGTATTCCGGAGAGAATAAAAATGGATCTTAAGTATATGAAAAACAGCTCATTTCGAAATGACCTTAAGATTCTCTGGAAGACGGTACCTGCAATGTTACAGAAGTAATACTATTTCGTATGCAGATAATTGAATATGCCCTTCTGGCTTATTTTAGCTTTTCGGTTACTTATATAAGTTTTTTCTCTTTGATTGCTCTCTTTATGAAAAAGGAGAGGGCAGGAGGTGCTGTTCTCGGCAAGAAGCGAGTTGCCATTTTAGTACCTGCCTACAGAGAAGATAATATTATGGCATCCGTAGTAGAAAATTTGTTATCTCAAGATTACCCAGATGATAAATATGATGTCGTCGTAATTGCGGATTCTTTTCAAAAAACTACACTTCAAGAATTGAAAAAATATCCTATCCAGTTACTTGAAGTGTCTTTTAAGAACAGCACTAAAGCTAAATCTTTAAATTATGCACTAAGTCAACTATCAGATGACTTGTATGATATCGTATTAATTAGTGATGCAGATAATCTTTTGCATACGAATTTTCTGAATGTTATTAATGAAGAATACCAGAAAGGAAACCTTTATTTACAGGGAAGGCGAGTTGCGAAAAATATAAGTAGCCCCATATCTGTGCTTGATACAGCTAATGAGGTAATCAATAATCATATTTTTCGCAAGGGGTTTAATGCTGCTAATCTTTCTTCCTCATTGATTGGTTCGGGTATGGCTTTCCCATTTAAAAATTTGAAACATTATCTGGCAAAAATCGATGCAGTAGGAGGCTTTGACAAAGAACTTCAATTAGCCATTATTGAAGATCAGGGAAATATAAAATATGTAGAAAAGGCAATTGCCTATGATGAGAAAATAGAGTCAACTCAGGCCTTTGAGCATCAGAGACGACGCTGGGTTTCCAGCCACTATGTTTATTTGTTGAAACACCTTCCTAAAGGGTTAAGGGTGCTTTTTCAAGGGAATGTTAGCTATTTTAACATTGCGGTGTTGTATAATCTTCTTCTGCCAAGAATGATAACTGTAGGGTGCTTATTTGCCTTGATAGCTATTTATCTTCTATGGTCAGATTTTTTGACACTCTCGGTATTTCATTGGCTTACTTTATTAGGACTTTATATAGCAGGGCTAGTTATTCCTATTCCAACTAGTCTCTATCAAAGACTTATGCAATCTGTCATAATATTGCCAAAAGTGCTTTTTATTATGATCAGGTCTCTTTTCGATATGAAAGGGGCGAATAAAAAATTTCTGCATACTACCCACACAAAAACGGTAGTTGACAATGACTTAATTTGATAAATATGAAGCCGCTTATATCCCTTATAGCTCTTAATTATAATCAAACGGATATTACCTGTGAGTTTCTAGAATCTACTAAAAAACTCACGTACCCTAACTATGAGATTATTGTTGTTGATAATGGATCTAATATTAACCCTAAAGAGCAGGTTGAGGCTGGACACTATCCTCATACCCGGCTAATAATTTCTGAAACTAATCTAGGGTTCACAGGTGGTAATAACTTGGGTATGCGCGAGGCAAAAGGCGACTATATGTTCATTGTAAATAATGATACTGAAGTAACCGACAACCTTTTAGAGGAATTACTTGCTCCATTTTTAGCAGATGATGAGGTGGGAGTAGTAAGTCCGAAGATTAAATTCTTTCACCATCCTGACATCATCCAGTATGCAGGATTTAAGCCAATAAACCCTTATACTGGTCGTACTGGGGCAGTTGGTAGTAGGGAAAAAGATGAAGGGCAACATGATAAGTTAACAGAAACGTACGGTGCTCATGGGGCAGCTATGATGGTAAAGCGAAGTGTTATCAAGGAAGTAGGTATGTTCGCTAATAACTTCTTTATTTACTACGAAGAATGGGACTGGTCAGCAAGAATACGTAGAGCTGGGTACAAGATTTACTATCAACCCAAGGCGATCATTTATCACAAAGAGTCCATTACGATGGGCAAAGAAAGCGCAATTAAGGCCTACTATCATACGCGTAATCGGATTCTGTACATGAGACGGAATAGTAAAAAAATTCAATTAATTGTTTTCTCTGTGTTTTTCGCTTTAGCAGTAATACCAAAATCATTGTTCCGCTATTTGAGGAATGCGCAGTTTGGGCACATAAAGGCTTTTACGAAAGGGGTGGCCTGGAATTTAACTACAACTAGTATATCAAATTAAATTATAGAAATTATGATAAAGTCATTGATTACGGGAGGAGCGGGATTTATTGGCTCACATGTAGCAAAGCATTGCTTGGCAATGGGGCATGAAGTAGTAGTGCTCGATGATCTAAGTGGCGGGTTTGAAGATCAAGTACCTCAGGAGGCCTTGTTTGTACGGGGTTCGATTACCGACCAGAAACTGTTAGCAGCTCTGTTTGAAGAGTATCAATTTGATTATGTATATCATTTGGCAGCTTATGCAGCTGAGGGTTTATCTCATTTTATCAGGAACTTTAATTACAATAATAACTTGATAGGTAGTGTGAATCTGATAAATGAATCAGTGAAGCACAAAGTGAAATGTTTTGTTTTTACTTCTTCAATTGCGGTGTACGGTCAGGGGCAGTTACCTATGCGAGAGGACATGACTCCCATACCAGAAGACCCCTACGGAGTATCCAAGTATGCAGTTGAGCTTGATCTTAAGGCGGCTCATGAAATGTTTGGGTTGAATTACATAGTTTTCAGGCCGCATAACGTATACGGAGAAAATCAAAATATTGGAGATAAGTACCGTAATGTGATTGGCATCTTCATGAATCAAATCATGCAGAATAAACCACTCACTATTTTTGGTGATGGCACTCAAACGCGAGCTTTTAGTTATATCGACGATGTAGCCATCCCTATTAGCAAGTCAGTAAACATAGAGCAAGCTTACAATGAGGTATTTAATATTGGAGCAGATCAGCCTTACACAGTAAATGAGTTGGCTAAAGTAATTGGCGATAACTTTGGAGTAAAACCTGATATTAAATATCTGCAAGCTAGAAACGAAGTCCAACATGCTTACTCTGATCATCAAAAAGCCCACAGTACTTTTGAAGTAGGTGGTGCTGTTCCACTTGAAAAAGGTATTCAGAAAATGGCAGCCTGGGCTAAACAAGTAGGGGCGAGAGCAAGCAGCGAGTTTGATAATATTGAGATTACTGAGAACCTGCCTCAAGGTTGGGAAGTTAAACAAGAAGAAGTGATTAAATAGCTTTAAAATTATTAAAATGGATACAGCACCAGTTACGACAACGGTTGATTACGAAGAAAACTATCATTCAACCCGCCACAATAATCATGAAAATGATGATTACTATCAGGCTCGGGCTCAAGTAGCATTGAAGAAGTTTTTCTCGAGTGTAGGCAAAAATGAGCGTTTACTTGATTATGGATGTGGTTTAGGGCAAAATATTTTCTATCAACCTAATGCAGTAGGGTTTGATATTTCTAAATACGGGGTTGATTTCTGCCGGTCAAAAGGTATTCAGGCTACTAATTCATTAGAAGATTTGGAAGATGAGAGTTTTGATGTAGTATTTTCTGCTCATGTTTTAGAGCATCATCCTCATCCGAAAACGATGCTGGAAGATATGCGCAGTAAGCTTAAGAAAGGAAAGAGACTTATTTTAGTTATTCCCTACGAAAGGCATATGAAAAAAGGTGAGTTTGAGTTAGACCTTAACCAACATTTATACTGCTGGAATTTTCAGGCTATTAATAACTTATTAATTACCACAGGTTTTAAGATAGAAGAAAATCACTATATACGTGGTGCCGGTTATCATAAGCTGCTCGGTCTTAACAAAATTAGTTCAAGGTTATATTGGCATACTACTAACATGCTTTCGCGTGTAGCCGGTATAAAGGAGATGATGATTGTGGCTACTAAGCTATAGTTGTAATATAATGGGTGAAGATCGTAAAATCAGAGTTTTAGAGACCATTAGGCAAGGCAAGGTAGGCGGTGGAGAAAGCCATCTCCTTAGTTTAGTAGAAAACATGGATCGGGGTATCTACGAGCCTATTGTACTCAGCTTTACGGATGGTCCTATGATTGAATCTTTGGAAAGGTGGGGTATTACTACCTACGTAGTGCCTACTGAAACGCCATTTAATCTAGCAGTTTGGAAGAAGGTCAAGCGCATTTTGGTACGAGAGGCTATTGATATTGTTCACGTTCATGGTACCAGAGCTTATACGAATGTATGGTGGGCGGCTAAAAAGCTACAGACCCCCATTATTTACACAGTCCATGGATGGTCGTTTCACGATAGTCTCCCCCGACTAAACAAGAAGCTTAGAGTAATGGCGGAAAAGTGGCTGGTGAATCAGGCAAATTCGGTAATCTCTGTTTCTCCGAGTGATCAAGCGACTGGAAAGCACTACTTTGGCCAATTAGAATCGACAGTAATCACCAATGGTGTGAACCTCAATAAGTTTAATACAGCTAACACTTATAAAGACATTAGGGTAGAGTATGGTATTCCCAAAGATGTAACTCTGATAGGTTATATACAAAGAATCACGGAGCAGAAAGACCCGCTGAGTATGATTGAAGCTTTTAGTCTGGTTTTAAAGCAAGACTCTACGGTACGCTTACTAATGATAGGAGAAGGAGATCTTAAAGAGGCAGCCATGAGAAAGGCCAGGGAACTTCAAGTTGATTCTTTTATATACTTTGACACATTTCGTCAAGATGTTCCCGATGTTTTAAATGCCATTGATATTTACTGTCTCCCTTCTTTATGGGAAGGGCTGCCTATTGGGCTATTGGAAGCAATGGCTATGGAAAAGTCGGTAATCGCTACTGAAGTAAACGGGTCAAAAGAAGTTATTGAGAATGGTGAGAATGGGCTTCTTATTAAGCCTGGTGATTCAAAGGGGTTGGCTGACGCTATACTACTCCTAGTAAAAGATAGGGAGTTGAGGATGAGTTTAGCAAGCCAAGCTCGGAAAACAGTCGCTCAAAAGTATGATGTTGTAACCATGACACATCAGACTGAAAAAGTATACGAAAATACTGATAGATAGAAAGCAATATGAATGCAGAGAGCACAGCAGCATATAATAGAATTGCTGATCAGAAGCGGTTAGACTTCATTATCAACAACATCAAGAAGCATATTCCTGAAGATGGAATTGTATTGGATGTTGGTTGTGGTAATGGAGTAATCAGTAGAGCACTAGGGGTATTTGGCTTTCAAGTTCGTGGTATTGATGTCAGTGAAAAAACAATTGAAACTGCCCGTCGGCAATCTACTCTCTCAAATGTTCAATTTGATTGTGTAGATGCCGAAAACATGAATCTAGAACAAGAAAAGTATGATGCAATTGTATGTAGCGAAGTACTAGAGCATCTTTATGACCCTTCTGAGCTTTTAAACTCGCTACACGGAGCGTTGAAAGAACAGGGGGTATTGATTGTTACCGTACCGAACGGGCAGGGGCCAAGAGAAGCCTTAATTACTAGACCAATACTGCGATTGAGAAGTAAAGATGGATGGTTATGGAAGCAGGTTGTAAAATTTAAGGAAAAGCTAGGGTATAATGGTACAACTGTGCAATCTGATGCTGACGACTTAGATCACGTACAATTCTTCACCAAGAAGCATTTAGAAAGACTATCAAAAAGTCATCAATTTAAGATAACGCACTTTAAAAACTCAAACTTTGTAGAAGAAGTCTTTCCAGTATCTCTACTATCCAAAAGGGTTAAGTTAGTTCAAAAGTTAGATTGTGCGGTAGCTGATTTTCTCCCTCATTATTGTACTAGTGGTTTCCTAACAGTTTGGAAGAAATCTCATGAAATCGGTTAATAGTATGAAAACCTTTGCGATAATCGTATGCATGCTCCTATGTACTGTGGGATATTCACAGAATGTTGACTACAACAAGATTATACTTCCTGAAGATGCCACTGAGATTGGATTAGCTGAAAGACTTGTTCAACTAGCCTGGGAAAATAATCCGGCTAATCAGGAATTGCTTTATCGAGCAGAAGTGGCTAGGTATGATCATACTTTAGCTAAATGGTCATGGCTAGAAAATGTATCTGCATCAGGTAACCTGAATGAATTTACTATCAACCCTGAAAAAGTACAGGAGCAGAACCCTACATTTAGTCCATTCTTCCCAAGATACAATTTTGGAGTTTCTGTCTCACTAGGAACTATATTTTTAACTCCAGCAAAAACGAAACAGGCTAGTGTAAATCATGAGATTACTATAGAGCAGATTAATCAGCAAAAGCTAGCACTACGCGCCTTAGTATTAACCCGGCATCAAGATTACGTGATGAACCAAAAGCTATTTGATGTGCAAAATGAAGTAACAGAAGATGAGTATTCAGAATACCTATTAGCCGAACAGGGATTTAAAAGAGGTGATGTATCACTTGAAGATTTTAAGGAGTCTACGTTACGATACAATACAGAGTTAATCAAAAGAATTACACTCGAGCGCAATCTTAATGTAGCTAAAATTGCTTTGGAGGAGCTAATCGGGGTGAGGTTAGAAGATATTAAGTAATTCCTAACTTAGTAAAAATCTTAGATTAGAAAGTGTTGAGTAAGCGAATTCACGGAATGGATGCATTGCGGGCAATTGCCATGCTGTTAGGTATTGTACTACATGCTGCAATTCCTTATCGTATTTTCACCAATGCAAATTGGCCCAGTGACCCTGCTTTTCAAACAATCGGATTTGATGCCCTATATATCTGGATACATTCTTTCCGAATGCAACTCTTCTTTTTAGTAGCGGGTTTTTTTGCTCGATTACTTTATCTGAAAATAGGGCAGGAGAAGTTTATTCAGCACCGTTTGAAGAGAATACTGCTTCCGTTTGTAGTAAGTATTATTGTTATTATACCACTATCACTTGCGCCACTCTTGTATTATAAGTTTATGTTTCTTCAAGAGTTATCTGCTTATGAAGCGGTTCTTCAGACATTTAGTGCAATAAAACAATGGAATGGTTTAGTGCACCTTTGGTTTTTATATTATTTAATGATGTTTTATGGTTGTATGTTAACGCTGCAAATAGTTATTCCAGCCGAATTACGATCAAGTATTCTATCTAAACTGACAGTCTTAGCTAATCTTACAAACCCTTTGGTATTTGTTGGTGTAGCTTTCTTTCTTTATTTCATACTCCAGATTAATAATTTAATCTTAATTGAACCCCATACTGGTCTTCGGCCAGCTATTGGTCAATTTGTCTATTATGGAATATTTTTTCTGGTAGGATATTTACTACATACAAAATCACAAGTTATAGAGCAATTCAAACGGTATTCAGTTTTGTTTTTTCTTACAGGAGGCATATTAGTTATTCCATTTACATATCTATACTTTATAGTTAGCACTACAGATGCCTCACCACAAACATATTGGGTAGCTCGAGCAATTGGGGTATGTCAAACATTATTGCTTGTAGGAGGAAGTTTGGGAGGTTTTGTTCGCTTCTTTTCAAGTGAGAATAAAACTATTCGGTATATATCAGATGCTGCATACTGGCTTTATCTAGCCCACTTTCCAATTGTTACATGTATGGAGGTAGCGCTTTTATCCAGTAGTGTCTATGGTTGGTTGCGCTTTTGGGTTGTTTTAATTATTACCAGTATAGTCACTTTGTTAACTTATCATTATATAGTTCGCTATACAATTATTGGCACAGTACTTCACGGAAAAAGAATCAGGGAGAATCAAGAAGAAATTTTAAAGGCGAGTACTGCAAATTGAAGCCACTTATTCAATTTCAATGGACTAATTAGAGTTTTCTTATTTAAAACTCAATATGATAGGGAAGAAAAGAGTGTGTACAAGGAATAGTAATAAAAGTTACTGAATTCTAATCAGATAGAAAAAAACAGATGTAAATATCCACTATTCAACATATTTTCACATGTTATGAATATATCTCAGCTAATATAATAGGAACTTCTGAAAATATTAATATATTTGAATAAAATTACACCAAACTTACGTCGCGCCAATAAAAATTACTGGAAAAACCTATAAAATGAGAAAGCTTATTGTTCAAATCTTTACTCTAACCCTATTACTTACCAGCCTTTCATCAGTAATGGGGCAAGTCCTGGATCCTAACGATCCTATCGTTGTTTACAACTCCAATAACCCGCCAGCCAAGCCACCGTGGAATCAGGTTGGAAAATGGGTTGTAACTCCCAGATTAAACTGGGATGCATCGTCGTACAAGGCTTACTACTATAATGCTATGGCCTTCCGATTGAAGTTTCCTAAAACATATCAGCATGGCGTAAATGATGGAAAGAAATACCCATTAGTCATCATGCTACACGGAGTGGGTGAGCGCGGTAATATTTATGATAATGAGTGGTCTATGCGGCACGGTGGTCAAGAGCAACGAAATGCCGTTGATAACGGGACACTAGATGCATTTATTATGTATCCACAAAGCCAAAATGGCTTCTGGGGAAACAATCAATTCGCTGCTCTCAGTCAACTAATGGATTATTTTGCTAATAACGTGAAGGTTGATTTAGATCGAGTTGTTGTACATGGCTTATCTTCTGGAGGACAAGCAGTTTGGGAGTGGATTTCTCAGCCTCAATACGCTAGAAAAATTGCTGCTGCTATTCCAATGAGTGCAGCTTCACCTATATATACGGAGAATTCAGACCTTAATAGTTATATACATTTGCCTCTATGGTTATCTCAAGGAGGCAAAGACAGAAACCCTACCCCATTTACTGCAGAACAATTAATCGATAAGATACGAAATAGAGGTGGTAATATCCGTTATACTTTCTATGAAAGTAGAGGTCATAATACGTGGTACTCTATGTATAGAGAGTCAGATTTCTTCCCGTTTATAAATCGAGCTCATAAGACTAACCCTCACGTCTTTTTTGGAAAGACTGTGTTTTGCCAAGGTGAGACTATTGACGTGAAGTTAGGTTTTTCATCAGGTTTTAGTAATTATGAATGGAGGAAAGACGGCATCTTGATTTCTGGCGCCAATTCGCATGAAATTACCGTTACTGAACCAGGCATTTACGATGGGCGATTCAGAAGAAATGGAGAGTGGTCGCAATGGTCAGAGAATCCGGTAGAGATTATAGTTAGCGATGGAACACCACCGGTCACTATTACTGCTGATGGTAGTACTGCTCTTCCTACATTAGATGGAAAGAATACAGTTACACTAAGTGCGCCAGATGGTTACGAGGCATATGAGTGGTCTAATGGTGCGACTACCCAGTCTATTACTGTAAACAGTGCTGGATCATACAGTGTGTCGGTTACTGAGCAAGGTGGGTGTCCTGGAGATTTTTCAGATCCTATAGTGGTAACAGTTGGAAATGACAATGCTTTTGCCGGACCTACAGGTTTTACAGCAGCTGTAGTTTCTCCTACTGAGCTTGCTTTATTGTGGAATGATATTGCGGTAGAAGAGTCTTACGAAGTGTATCGTTCTACTCAGCAAAATAGCGGTTACAGTTTGGTTACGATACTATCGAAAGATACTGAAAATTATAATGATACTGATTTATCTACAAATACTCTGTATTACTATAAGTTACGTGGAGTGAATGATTCAGGCAGTTCAAATGTGTCTAATGTATCTGAAACAACTCAAGCAGATACTGAGGCACCAACAGTCCCTCAGGATCTCAGAATTACTGGTTCAACCAGTACCAGTATATCATTGACCTGGGATGCATCTACTGACTTTGTTGGCGTTACAGAATACGAAGTATTTCAGAATGATACTTATCTAGCAAGTACTGTAAATACTAGCTTCGTAGCTGATGATTTAACTCCAGTAAGCTTATATGATTATAAAGTGAGAGCCAAAGATTTAGCTGGTAATGCATCTGGGTTTAGTAATTCAGTCACTGGTGAAAGTATTGAGACCGGGCTTACTTACAAGTACTATCATGGTAACTGGCGAAGCCTTCCTGATTTTAACTCTCTACCCGTAGAAGCCAGTGGCAGTGTACTCAATGTTGATATTAGTGTTAGAACTCGCAACGATCAATTCGGGTTTCTGTTTGAGGGGTACATTGATATACCAGTAACAGGTAACTATACTTTTGAAACTCGTTCCGACGATGGTAGTAAACTATACATTAACCCTAATACTGGCGTAAGTGCCTATGACGAAGCCTATTTGGTCGTAAACAACGATGGTTTACATGGTTCACGCTATCGAGAAGGTACTATTTATCTTACAGAAGGGAGTCACCCATTTGCAGCTACTTTCTTTGAGCGAGGTGGTGGGCAAAGAATGGAAGTTTATTGGAAGAATACTGCTCATGGAGTAGGAGGGCGTCAGCGAATTCCTGATTCAGCCTTTAGAAACTCAACTCCGAATATCGCACCAACGATTACTGCTACCGATAGTGTTTCAATAAAAGATAATGAAACAGTAACTCTTTCGGTAAGTGCCCAAGATGTAAACCCTGGTGATGTACTGACTCTAGCTATGAACGGTTTACCCGGTTTTGCCACCTTCATAGACCAAGGTGGTGGTAATGGAGAGCTCTCATTAAACCCTAGTATTGCTGATATAGGGACGTATGAAAACATTGAGATAGTCGCGCGTGACAATCAGGGTGGGAGATCTACTAAGCCATTTAGAATTATCATTACTAACGGTAGTATAACTTCAGTCTACATAAACTTTAATGACCAGATGAATGAAGGGAGTCCTTGGAATAACATGGACTCTCGAGCAAATGCAGGTACCACCCTTAGTAACCTTGTGAACGATGCTGGAGCGAATACAGGAATATCAGTAAAACTTCTGGATAAGTGGGGCGATGGTAATGCAAATGAGTTAGGGATGAACACTGGAAATAATAGTGGTGTAGTTCCAGACAATGTAATGCGAACAGCCTATTGGGAAGGAAGCACTAACAACCGCAGGATTGAGGTGAGTGGTCTAACTTCAACAGATAAGTACAACTTCATTTTCTTTGCTAGTAGAAATGGTGGTGGAAATCGTACTACTAATTATACCATCAACGGTGAAACAGTATCATTAAACGCTTCCTATAACTCACAAAATACAGTTCAAATCAATGGTGTGTCGGCTGATGTCACTGGAAAAGTTCTTATCCAAGCTAAGAAAGCAGGAGGAGCAAGCTACGCTTATATAAACGCCCTGATTATTCAAGCATACGAAGATGATGGTCTTCCTTTAGCTCCCAGCAATATGTTTGCTAATCCAGATTCTAAGACTCAGATTAGTTTAAACTGGGCTGATAATAGCAGTGATGAGATAGGGTTTGAACTATGGAGAGCACAGTCTTCAAATAGCAACTACCAGTTGTTGGCTGATCTGAACCCTGATGTGACATCTTATACTGATAACGGATTAATTGCCAATACTACCTATTATTATAAAGTCCGAGCTAAAAATGATAATGGTACATCTGAATATAGTAATGTTGCAAAAGCCTCTACTTTTCAGTATACCGTATCTCTAAACTTTAACCGATATAATGCTCAAGCATCGCCCTGGAATAATACAAGTATTATCCCTCAAACTGGTGATAGCTTTAACAATCTGAGAGATGACTCTGGTGTAAATCGAGGAATTAACGTTACCATTACCGATAACTTTGATGGAGAGAATCCATATGGAATGAATACTGGCAACAATAGTGGTGTAGTTCCCGATAATGTGATGCGGAGCAGTTATTGGTTAGATGCTGGCAATACAGCTCAATTAAGAGTAAGTGGTCTAAGTCTATCTAAAGGGTATAACTTCGTTTTCTTCGCCAGTAGAAATGGTGGAGGCAACCGTACAACGATTTACAAAATTGGCACTCAGTCAGTTTCTTTAAATGCGTCGTATAATACCTCTCAGACGGTTCAAATTAACAATGTGACAGCCGATGCATTGGGGGAAATATACATTGATATAGACCTAGATGATAATGCAAGTTTTGGCTATTTAGGAGCACTAATTATTCAGGCTTATGACGTGGATCAAGGTAATGCGAGAATTGCCAATGTGAAGAAAAAGCCTGGTTTAGTGGAAGAAAATATAGAAAACCAGTTGACTTTTGAAGAGGAGTTTGCAGTATTCCCGAATCCATTTGAAAGAGGAGTTATTATTCGTGGTATAACCGATGAAGTATTGAGTATCTCAATGCATAGTATTACAGGTGCTTTATTATACGAAAATACCCGACCAAATCTAAAAGGAAACGGAATGGAGATAGATTTCACTTCTCAGCGATTACAGCCAGGAACCTACTTCTTGAAAGTTAAGACAAAAAATGATCTTAAAGTGGTTAGAATACTAAAAAAGTAGTAATAAAGTTTATTATACTTTATAATTTATTAGTATGTTTATAAATAATGAATTAGTATTTTTAGATATATCTTATTAAATTAGGGAGGATTAAAGGCGTAAAAGTGATGGGCAATTTGTTGGCTGTCACTTTTACGCTTTTGTCTATTTTATAGTACTTAAGATAACACAGCATGGATATAGTATATTTCATTAGAGCTTTGCTAAGACGGAAGTGGATACTTATTGGAGTTCCTATTGTAGCTATTTTATGTGCTTTAATCTTTACACGAGATTTTATAAGATTATATAAATCAAGTGCTCAGCTATCAACAGGCTTTACTGTGAATGAGCAAGTAAAATTGACTGAAGAACGTTTTAATGTATATGAAGCTGATATTAAGTTTAATAATGTTCTTGAGACACTGATCTCGACTAAGGTAGTAGGATTGCTCTCTTACAAATTAATGATTCATGACCTCGAGACCGATCGCCCTCCCTTTCGGAGAATAGAAGATCAAGATAAAAAAGCAGCTCTCCTTCGTAATCTTGACCTTGATAAAGTAAAGGTGGTACTGCAAAACCATCTGGATTCAATGCAACTGCTAACCTCCTTTGATGCCGATGAGAAAAAAATATTAGAACTGCTTAAGCTTTATCAATATGATTATGTATCGCTAAGTGAGCTGCTGTTTGTCAATAGGGTAAAAAGAACTGATTATATTGAAATTCAATTCTTTTCAGATAATCCTGAATTATCAGCTTTTGTTGTAAATAGTTTGTGCTCAGAGTTTTTACGCTATTATAACTCATTATGGTACGAACGATCTAACGAAGCTGTAAAAACATTTGCTAATCTGGTAGAACAAAAACGCCAAGAACTTAATGAAAAAGAAGAGGCCTTACGAGCATTTAAGTCATCACAAGGAGTTCTTAATGTTGAAGCGGAAAGCACAAGCCAGATAGAACAAATTGCAAGTTATGAGAGTGCTCTATCTGAAGCTCGAAGAGAGTCTCAAGCTCTCGCATTATCCATTGAGGATATAAATAAGAGACTTAGTAATCTATCCACCAGTAATCGTGGACTCTTAGCAAGTAGTAGTACGAATACTGATATCCTAACACTTCGGGAGCAAATAAATGTTTTAAATAAAGAATATATCAGTGGTGGAGCCACTGATAATCAGTTACTAGAAAGAATTAATAATCTGCGAAACCAACTTTATACAAAGTTAGAAGAAGCTAATGGTACAGCTTCGTTTGAAGGAGAAGAACAGTTAGGAAGGCCTGATTTGATAAGTAAGAAGAGAGACCTAGAAACTGAACTTGCTATTTCTCAAGATAATGTTAGGTCCCTGGCAAGTAAAGTAGCTGACCTACGTGCTAGTGTAGGTTCATATGCTTCTAAAGAAGCTAGAATTGCTACACTGGAGCGTGATCTTGCCTTAGCTAGTCAGGAATATTTGGGAGCTCAAGAAAAGTACAACACTGCAATTAATGTCAATCTGGCATCAAATCATAATATCAGACAAACGCTAGAAGGACAACCTGCAGTAGAACCTGAATCTTCTAAAAGATTAATCACCACTGCGCTCTCCGGGGTAACCAGCTTCATCTTGTGTGTGATGATAATTATCTTTCTAGAGTACGTTGATGTTTCAATAAAAACATCTGCTAATTTCAGAAAACAGTTAAACTCAGATATTATAGGTGTCATTAATAAGCTGAATCAGAAGGAGGTTGCTTCAGAAAATATTTTTAGTAATAAATCTAGAAAAAGTGAAAACAAAGATATTTTCAGAGATTTAATCAGAAAACTGAGGTTTGAAATTGAGAGTAGTAGTAAGAAAGTCATTTTATTTACAAGTACCTCGCCAGGAGCAGGTAAAACTACAGTAGTTAAAGCACTCGCTAGAACACTCAGTTTGGGCAAAAAAAGAGTTTTAATTATTGATACCAACTTTAGCAATAATACGCTAACTCTTGAGATAGAGGGGCTGTTACCGCTAGGTGCACACAGCATTGAAAGTAATTTAGTTGGAATCACAAAAATGATTAGAGCAAGTCGTATACCTAATGTAGATATTTTGGGTTGCAGTCGGGGTGACTACTCGCCTTCTGAGATATTTCCGGAAGGTAAGTTTATCTCCCAACTTAAGGAGGTTGGTGGTCAGTATGATTATGTTTTCTTGGAGGGAGCTGCTCTAAACCAATACACTGACTCGAAGGAATTAGCTCGCTATGTGGATGGGATTATACTCGTTTTTGCAGCAGATAGTGTGATCAAGCCTTTGGATAAAGAGTCAATCGCCTTTTTAGAGAAGCAAGAAAGCCGATTCATAGGGTCAATATTAAACAAAGTTAAGAGAGAGAATCTTAACTAGAAAGAAGTGCTTTTCCTTCCAAGAGTACTTTTATTCACTTTCGCTTTTTTCGGTTCAAATAATAGACTCAGGTAGCTTCTTTTTGCAATATTGTAAAACATGATTGGTATACAGGTTCCCAAGAAAATGTTGATAACCAATAATACTGGAACGTAAGTAAACCCCAATTTTATAGCAATTACTCGTACAGCTGAGGTAACTAATACGTGAAGTAGGTAGATGTAAAGCGAGTGATAACCTATAATTCTAATAAATCTTAGCAAGCTATTTTTTTGCAAAATAAAAGACAGGCATAAGATATAGAAGCATCCAATCAACGCGATGCCGGTAAATAAGATGAAATTAATATCAGGAGTAGTAAGCCAGTACCATTGGGTGCCAATAAATATGGGTGTTATTAGAAGGGTAAGTTTACCTGAAGACAGTGTTTGGTAGTTTTCTCTATTTAAAAAGAAGTTGGCAGAGTACGCACCAAGCAGTAGAAAAATGTAGTAGTACAATAAGTCATGGATCAAGCCATATTCTTGTACAAAAGTTGATAGATAATGAGCTAGTAATGCTAAAACGAGGTGCCAGTAAATAGGTAGTTTTGCATGGCGCTGAATAAGACCATATACGACACTAACGTTGAACAAAGCGTATAGAAACCAAAATTGGTCAATGGCTCTAGGATGAATCAAAATATAGAGATAATCAATAAATCCGCGGTTGGCATTTATATACGGTGATAAAGCTACTTGTAATGAAACTTGTATCGTTGCCCAGATAAGGTAAGGATACAATATTGTATCA
This sequence comes from uncultured Flammeovirgaceae bacterium, assembly GCA_937884755.1. Classification (GTDB taxonomy): domain Bacteria; phylum Bacteroidota; class Bacteroidia; order Cytophagales; family Cyclobacteriaceae; genus Tunicatimonas. Next base: position 15,399 of record CAKZYJ010000206.1, on the reverse strand, counting down.
AACTTATACTTTGTGAAGCTGCTTAGTGATCTCTTGCCAAGACTTTTCTCAATAAAGACTCCTGCAATAATAAAGAATAACGGCATCCTGAAACTGAATACCATTTCATTAGCTAGCATTAAGTATTTATTTGCTTCCAGACCTGATCTTGTAAAGCCAATAAGTACGTGGCGGTAAACTACCAATACAATGGCAATGCCTTTTGCATAGTCAACCCAAGGCAAACGCTTTCCTTCTAAAATAGACTTGCTGTTGAATAGCGAGTTGTTTGGCATTCCCTACTATATATTACTTGTCATCAAGTAAATATAGATAAATATGGTATATTTATACCAATAAATTAAATAATATATAACTTATTATATATTATTATTATATATTTTATTAGAGTAGTATATTTACTTTGTTAAATTTACTGGATATATCCTAGTTATTATCAATTGAAATTTAAAGAGTCCTCATATTATGTACGTTCAGGAATAGCCTCTCTATTGCAAAAGGTAAGTATTGTGATTTTTGGGTTTGGTAGCTTCTTCTTGTTAGTAAGAGTGCTTACCAAAGAGGAAATGGGGACTTGGTCTTTATTCTTTACAATTATCACAATTCTCGAGACCAGTAAGGCTGGACTGGTTAAAAACGCATTGATCAAATATATTAATTCAGAACCCCAGTCTGAACATAGTAAAATTGAAACAGCCTCCTTATCTATTAATAGTCTTTTTTCTTTATTAGCAGGGTTTATAATTTTTTTAAGTGCTGATTTTTTAGGAGAACTATGGAATATTCCATCTCTAGCTACAATGCTCTGCTATTATATTATTGCGCTAATAATATTGATTCCTTTCTCTCATTTTGAATACATACAACAGGCAAACTCTTCATTTTCAGGCATCCTAGCGAGTTATTTAGTTCGTCAAGGGTTTTTTTTTGCTTCAGTTGTAATTTTAACTTTTTGGTTTGATGGCTATACATTGCTTCATTATCTAGTGCTTTTACAGGCGGTAGGAATAGGCTTTGGATCTGTTGTGGGATATGCTCACGCTAGGAAGTTTCTAGCGAAGAAAATTACTTACTCAGTATTATGGGTAAAGAAACTATGGGGTTACGGAAAGTTTGTGCTAGCTACTAACATTAGTAGTTTAATATTTAGAAGTACAGATCAAATTATGATTGCCTCCTATATTTCTACCGCTGCAGTCGCACTTTACAATGTGTCTATTCGAATTACTAACCTTCTTGATATTCCATCAACAGTAGCAGCTGAAGTCATCTTTCCTAAAAGTGTGAAAATGATAAATGAGGATAAGAGTTCAGGAAAATACCTTTATGAAAGATCTGTTGGTATCATTATGGCACTTTTACTACCGGCTAGCATTATCATTTTATTATTTCCTGAGTCTATATTGCATATTATAGCCGGATCAGGGTATGTGGAAGCTGCAGGGATTCTGCAAGTTACTATCCTCTACGGTCTGTTTCTGCCTTTTTTGAAGCAGTTTGGAACCCTGATGGACGCTTCTGGCTACCCAAATATTAACTTTAAAGTAATCTTTACATTAGCAGTCACAAACGTTATTGCTAACTACGTATTTATCAAGCTCTTTGGGTTACTAGGAGCCGCTTACGGTACATTGTTTACCTATTTAGTAAGCTACTTAATTAGTCAGACGGTATTATACAAAAAACTAGGAGTTAATGCGCTAAAAATATTTATGGATATTTTTGTGTCTTATAAAGATATATATAGAATAATTAGAAGTAAAAGAATTCTTTAGAAATGGATAGCTCTTTATCAACAGATTTTGTGATCATCGGTCTACAGCCATGGGATATTGAGATCGGGAGTAACTGTAAGAATATTGCATTAGAACTATCAAAAAGTCATCGCGTTTTATATGTAAACCGCGCTTTAGATCGCTTCTCATGGATACGACATTTTCGGGATCGAAAGGTGAAAAACAGGCTTCAGGTTATCCGGGGGAAAAAAGATGCTTTAGAACTAGTGAGTGAGAATTTGTGGGTCTATAGTCCACCTATCGTTTTAGAATCAATAGGGTGGATTGGGTCAAGAAGGCTATTTGACTTTATGAGTAGAGTTAATGGTAATCGTTTAGCTAGTGTTGTAAGTAACACTATGAAAAGACTCTCATTTAATAATGTTACCATATTAATAGACAATGATTTCTTGCGAGGTCGCTACTTCAAAGATTATATTACAAAGGTGAAAACAGTTTATTATATTAGAGATTATCTAACCGAGCAGTCGTATTTTAAGAAACATGGGGCAAGATACGAGCAGAAAATCATTCAAGAAGTTGATGTGGTGTTGGCGAATTCTTCCTACTTAGCATCATATGCTTCAAGATATAACAAAAAATCGTTTGATGTTGGTCAGGGGTGTGATCTGAGTGATTTTATTGAGAGAAAAAGGCTTATTCCGAAGAACTTAGAAAATATTAAGAGACCTATTATAGGCTACGTAGGTGCTCTTTTGTCATCAAGGCTGGATATATCGGTGATAAGATATATTGCTGAAAGAAATAGCGATTGGAGTATTGTGCTAGTAGGCCCTGAAGACGAAGGGTTTCAAAAAAGTGACTTACACAGCTTACCTAATATTCATTTTCTCGGGATTGCGCCAAAAGAACAAGTTCCAGACTACATTGCTAACTTTGATGTATGTATAAATCCACAAGCAATTAATCCATCAACAATTGGTAACTATCCGCGAAAAATAGACGAATACTTAGCTACGGGTAAACCAGTAGTGGCTACTGCTACTGAGACAATGAATATGTTTAAAGAATATGTTTACTTAGGGAAAAGTGCGGAAGATTACATAGCTAATATTAAGAAAGCATTACAAGAAAAGGAGAATGATCGCCAAGTAGAAAAAAGAATAAAACTGGCGTTCTCTCATACATGGCAGGATAGTGTAGAAAAAATGAAAAAGTATATGTTCAGTGATTTCAACAAAATGATTGAAGTATGAGCAAGAATGGTAAATTTTCTGATGACTCGATCCTAGAGATTATAGTAACATTATTCGTTGCCTTTACTATGATTTTCTTGTTTATAAAGATATTATTTTTCTAAGCATGTGTGAAGCTAGTGTGATATGGAAAAAGTAGAAAGAAAACAGAGATACATAGACCGTCTGGTACTCTGGCTATCCGAAAAAATTCTGGAAGAAAAGCTGAATAACCCACTTGGATATGCCTTCTTATTTCTGAGTGCAGTTGTACTTGCCTTTTTATTTTCAAAGATTGGTGCAACGTTAGCAATGATCCTCACGATGGTAATCGTCGGCGGAGTAGTAGCTGTAGTTTGCCTCTTCAATGCCGAATTCGGATTTTTATTCACCTTATTCTCATCATTTTTCATATTTATCATTAAACGTTATTTTGGTGAGGAAATTCCTTTAGGTGCGGTTGTAGAAGTATTACTGTTTGTTACCTTTTTAGGCATCTTCTTTAAAAAGTCAACGGAGAACGTACGAAAGTGGCAGTATACTAATAACCCAGTCACTATAATCTACCTGATCTACGTAGCTTATATGATCATTCAAGCTTTTAATCCTGAAATGCATTCACTAGATGGTTGGTTGCATATTATGAGAAAGCTTTTGGGTTTTATCATGGCATATTTTGTGGTGTTGTATGTTTTTAACATACGTTTTCTTAAGCGATTTGTCATTATATGGATAGGGCTAGCATTCTTGGCTGGATTGTACGGCTGCTATCAGGAATGGTTTGGGTTATTACCATTTGAGGAGAATTGGGTGCGTCAAGATGATTTACGTTTTGGACTTTACTTTATAGAAGGGCGTTTCCGGAAGTTTTCATTTTTATCAGATCCTACTGCCTTTGGTATTCTTATGGCAATTAGTGGTCTATTTGCTTTGGTATTAGCTACTGGTCCAGTCTCGTTAAAGAATAGAATTATACTGATTGTCGCTAGTATTATTATGTTTCTGGGAATGGCATACTCAGGAACTCGTACAGCATATGCCATGTTGCCAGCGGGTTTCGCCATCTTTGTAATTATGACCATTACCCACAGAAATACTATGATTCTTACTACAGTCTTTCTGGCTGTATTTGTTATAATTATCTTTGGTCCAATTTATGGAAATTCGACAATTAATAGGATAAGGTCGACGTTTGAGTTTTCGTCAGATGCTTCCTTAAACGTCAGAGATATTAATAGAGCAAGTATACAACCTTATATATATGATCATCCGATCGGAGGTGGGTTGGCTACCAGTGGGGTAACAGGGCTAAAATACAACCCTGATCATCCATTAGCAGGATTCCCACCCGATAGTGGTTATCTTAGAACTGCTCTGGAAACTGGATGGATTGGACTGATTCTTACATGTATCCTATATTTTATTATTTTGCGGGTTAGTATAGCTGGATACTATCGGAGCCGTAACAGAAAGGTAAGGACGTATTATATCGGATTTATCACTATGTTTTACTCGGTAATTATTGCTCAATACGCTCAAGTGGCTATCGGGCAACTGCCAGGATCTTTAATTTTTTATCCGGCTCTGGCTATAGTGGTATGCCTACAAAAGTTTGACAAATTGACCAAGTAAAGAGTCTTTGCCATAATTTCATAATGATACAGTGCTTATCATTAAGATAGGGATATTACAAATCTAAGAAAGAAGAGAAATCTAAATAGAGAGGAATTAATTGTCGACTTTAAGCATAAATACATTTTATGATAAACATAAAGTAATTTCATAAGAGTTAGTTAATAGAATAATTTCTTGTGAAATATTCTGGGTTTAGTCTAAGCAATACCTTGATTGTTACATAAATGTAGTTTGACCTAACCAATCGACAGACAATAACTTAAGTAAAAGTATCGAAATGGTACTAGTTTAAAAGTATACTAGTGGCAAGAAATTAGCGCCAAGAGGTTTCATAATATTGATATGTTTACTATGAGACCTACTTTTACACTATCTTCTATCACAAAGCAAAAGCAAAAAAGCGTATTATTTTTAACCATTATCTTTTTTTGTCTTACGTCTATATCTTCGGCGCAGCAAAGAAATAAATTAATCAAGGTATCTAACTTCACAGATATTGGCTATCTTGAGTATCTTCCCAACAATTATAGTAATAACACTAGTAAGTACCCTGTCATGATATTCCTGCATGGTGTCGGAGAGCGGGGGAACGGTACTTCTGACCTACATAAGGTGAAAGAAAATGGCCCACCTAAGCTAATTGATGAAGGTCATAACATGAAGTTTAGAGTTGGAGGAAAAGATCAATCATTTATAGTGATTTCTCCCCAGCTAAGAGCAGACTACAATTCTTGGCCAGCATTCTACGTAGATCTGGTTGTTGAACATGTTAAAAAAACGTACCGGGTTGACCTTGATCGAATTTACTTAACTGGATTAAGTCTAGGAGGGGGAGGGTGTTGGACATACATTAACTACAAAGCTGAATATGCTAAAAAGATTGCGGCCGTTGTTCCTGTTGCAGGTCATCAAGCATATAACTCATCTAATGTTTCTAATATCTGTAGTAACAAAGTTGCCACATGGGCGATTCACAGCAAGGACGACGACAGAACACCATTTCAATACTCAAAGGACTGGGTAAATAGTATAAATGGGTGTTCTTCAGGACTAGCTAAACTTACTACGTATAATGACTTGGGGCATAGTGCAACTTGGGAAAGGGCTTACAGAACAGATCATAACTATCACAACCCAAATATCTATGAATGGCTTTTGCAGCAAAAACGGGGGAGCTCAATATCAGAAACTCCATCACCTGATGATCCTGCCGATCCTCCTAGCTCAAGCTCTTCTGGTGATTGTGGATGCGATCATACAATTACAGCTTCTCAACCCTATGTGAACGGGGAGAGTTTGGGGGTGCGGCCTGGTGATGTAGTCTGTGTGAAATCTGGGCAATACCCTTACTTGAATCTGTTCAACTTTAAAGGGAGTTCAAGCGCGCCTATTACAATAAAGAACTGTGGGGGGCAGGTCCGAATTGGCAATTCAAGTACTAATTATGGTATTGTTATGAATAACAATCATCATATACGCTTTACAGGCACCGGGCATAGTGGTACAAAATACGGATTTAAAGTAGACGGTGGAAGTAAGTATCTAGGTTCGGGCTTTGCTATTGCTGGTAAGAGTAGCAATTTCGAGATTGATCATTTAGATATAACTAAGGTAGAAGCGGGAGTATTAGCGAAGACCAATCCGTCTTGTGATGCCTCTACCTGGAAAGGTAATTATACCATGCGTAATGTAAAGTTTCATGATTTTTATATTCATGGCATTAAGGGTGAAGGTTTTTACATTGGACACACTAGTCTTAAAGTCACAATTAATTGCAATGGGTCAACCAAACAAGTGGAGCCTCATCGGATAGAGGGGATAGGGGTGTATAACAATCGTATAGAAAATGCTGGTTGGGATGGGATTCAAGTAGCTCAGGCCTCCAAAGATTGTAGGATTTATAATAACCGTATTTACAATTATGGGACTGCCAATAAGTCTTCGCAGCAGGCAGGAATTATTGTGGGAGGAAATACAACGGGAAGGGTCTATAATAATTGGGTGAAAAAAGGTACGGGATCAGGTATCCAGATTTTTGGTACGGGAACCATCACAATTTACAATAATATCATTAAAGATGCCGGCGAAGACGCTATTTTTTGTGATGATCGGTCGCCTGTAGCTATGAAGGTACGATTTGTTAACAATACTATAATAAAAGCCCGCGACGCGGGGATCAGGATGTACAGTGACGTTACTTCTGGGAATGTAGCAAGAAACAACCTTATTGTGAGTGGTAATGGTAAATATATTGTGAAGCTAAATGGTAATGTTAAACTCACTGAGTCAAATAACTACAAGACGAGTGATATAAATAAAGTGAAATTCACCAATCCCTCGGGAGAAGAATATAAGTTGACTAGCTCTTCACCTGTAGTGAATACGGGGGCTGATGCTAGTTCTTATGGAGTAAATGATGGTTATTATGGCAACAGCCGTCCATCAGGCGGTAAATATGATGTTGGAGCCAGCGAGTATGCAGGTAGTGTCACTAATCAACCTCCTACAGTAAATGCAGGTTCAGACAAGACTATTGCTCTTCCCACAAATAGTGTTAAGTTAACGGCTAGTGCTTTCGATCCAGATGGGAGCATAGCTTCTTATCAGTGGTCTAAAAAGAGTGGACCTTCGGCATCGCTTTCCAACGCCGCTACTAAAGAGCTAACAGCATCTAATCTCGTTGAAGGTATTTATGTGTTCTCAATCACTGTAAAAGATAATAAAGGGGCGTCTAAAGCTGATGATGTTAAAGTTACAGTCAATAAGTCTACATCCTCTGGGGGAAACGGTCTAAACTATAAATACTATGAAGGGAACTGGTCATCGGTACCGAATTTTAGTAGCCTAAACCCTAAAAAAAGTGGGACAGTATCTAACTTTAAATTAGCCCCTCGCTCACGGGATGAAGAATTTGCTTTTGAGTTCACGGGGTATATTGATATTGCTACCTCGGGTACGTATACGTTTTACACCTCATCCGATGATGGGAGTCTACTGCATATTAACGGCTCAAAGGTAGTGGATAATAACGGGCTTCATGGCAAGAGGGAACGCTCGGGTAGCAAATACCTAAGTAAAGGAAAGCATGCCATTAAAGTGAGCTTTTTTGAAAGAAGAGGCGGTCAAGTACTAGAGGTACGCTACAAAGGCCCAAATATTAGTAAGCGATTGATTCCTAATAATGTGCTATATAGAAATAATAGTACCCGTGAGGAATGGTCTAGCAAAGGTATAAGTGATGAAGAAGTGGCTTTTAGGGATGATCTAGAGATGGAAGAAGAGATACTGTTTTATCCTAACCCTGTTCTTCGTAAGCTCAATATTTCTGTTTTAGGTATGAAAGGTGAAAAAGTAACCCTTAAAGTATTCGGAAACAATGGTGCTTTGCTTCACGAAAATAAAGTAACGGCAGTGAGAGAAACGGAAAGTTTTCAATTGGATATGAACCAGTTCGCCAGTGGATCAGGGTTATATTATATAGTATTGGAAACAGAGAGTGGAAAGCGTGATATCAGAAAGATTATTAAACAATAAGCTAACATGTACTAAATACCATATTCAAAAGCTACCAGAACGGTAGCTTTTATTTTTTGAGATAAAAATTAAAGATTGCGTCAGTATTTTCCACATTATCGCTTTCTGGTGATAATACATGAGAACTTATTCGGTTTCGGGAGATGCCTAGAAAGTTTAAGTATTCGCTTACTCCGATAATTCTCTCTTTTAATACGGTAGTTGAAACGTCAGGGAGAAAGACGATATTGATCATAATATCAGGTTTCCGTATGATATTATTAGCAACGAACCATAGCAGTTCTTTTGATTGAGAGGATAGTTCTGATTGATTAGGAGAAAATAAGATTGTTGAGTCAATAGCAACTCCAAGTAGGCCAGTCATTTCTTGATTGCTCAAATACTCTCTTTCGTCTTGAAGGTTTCGAAAAGGGTTGACAGGAGAGACATCCATATAGGCCTGCCACAATTGCCCTTGCCCATACTTATTACTAATAAAATACGCTGTAGTATCATCTACGATATTGAAGTAAGCTTCATAGTTGGGAGAGTTAATAGCAGTGCCTAGATTTTTAGGAGCTGACCATACCTTCCAAGAGTTATACAAGCGTTTAGATATAAATATATCGCCTTTACCAAGACTATCGTGTCCAGTACTAGAGAAATACAATGTAGTTTTGTCAGTACTTAAGAAAGGCGATATTTCAGACCCCTCAGTGTTAATGGTTTCTCCTAAATTTATAGGTGAAGCCCATTGTCCATTTTCAAAAGTAGAAACGTATAAATCTTCTTGCCCCTGTCCTTGTTTATGTTTAAGGCTAAATAGTAATACATCCGAAGTCGGGTTCATGTGAAATGAATGAACATCAGTTAGATCAAACTGGTCAACTACCAGTTTCTGCGGTAAAGACCCTTCTGATGATGCTGCATTAGAGAAAAAAATGCCCTTAAACTTATTATTAGAAGGGTTGCGGTTGTGATAATAAACTGTATAGCTATCAATACTAATTAATGCATTTTGCTGCTCCACATTGAGAAAAGATAGTGGGGTCTCTTCATAAAAAAGTAAAAGGCTATCGTTGAATGTAAATTGGTCTTTTTCAACTAACCCCCCAAATGAACCATTTCTTGAGAAGAATCTTCTAAGAAAATAGTGCTTAGAATCGTTATCAGAAATGATAGGGGAGGGAGCTGAAGGAATAATGACTGGCTTAACATCTTGCAGCCCAACTGCCTGCCCATGACTATAGAAGTAAGAGGTTAATAAAATACAAAAGGTATGTATCAATACTTTTTTCTGCATTTTAGCTATGACCCAGGTAAATGGAGGAAAAAATGTTGCTAAAGCTGTATGTAACTGTTATCACAAGCAAATATATAACTATTTTTTTATATTATATTTTTATCACAGTGATTGTTATGCTATTGATACTTATTTTTACAGATTTTATTTAAATTGCACTATTTCTAAGAAAATAGATTTAGACAGTAATGAGCAAGTCCAGTAGTATAGAAGCATCTCCACACATATTATCTAACAAGCAAATTCTACTATTAGAGGTAGGAGTTATTATTGGACTTGCTATTGTACCTTTATTCTTTAGTTTTCCGTACCGAGTCAACATTTTTCTGAGCTGGGAAGGAGCTTATCGCTTATCTGAAGGCCAAATTCCTTATAAAGACTTTGGATTACCTCTGGGCTTTGTTTTTTGGGTAGTCCCTGCTATCTTCTTTAAAATATTTGGCCCCTATCTGATTTCATTAGTTAAGGCACAGGTTTTTATTAATATTGTTTCTGGATTTACATTTCGATCCATTTTGAAAACAATGGACGTTAATCCAGGACTTCGGCTCATAGCAATTCTTTTATTCTGTATATCATATTCATTCTTCAATTTTTGGCCTTGGTACAACCATACTGTTACTGTTTGGGGGTTTGTTGGTTTGAGTTTTCTCCTGAAATATTTACTCAGGGATCAAAAAAATATAGGCTTTCTGTTAGTAAGCTGCTTATTCTATACGTTTTCATTTTTTACTAAGCAAGATGGGGGTGGGTTAGCTATTGTTGTAGGTTTGGCTTTACTCATCTATTACACGATCGTTCAGAAGAATATTAAGCCCATTCTCTTCTTCATTGCGTTTCTTGCTGGGTTTTTCTGCCTCGTAATAGTGCCATTTTTACCTTTTGACTTTGGGTATTGGTTCAATTATGGGCAGTTTCCTCATTATTCTCGCTTCTCTTTAGGCGATGTTGTAGACGAGTTTTTATCAAATTCATCGTGGATTAAATTCTATGTGCTAGTCATCATTGTGATTCTAATAGTAAATGTAAAAAATGTAAAGGTATTTTTTGGAGATAAAAGTGAGATGATATTTTTGCTGCTTACGATTGGAATTCTGGTACAAGCTGCCATTTTTCAGGTTACTAGCTATACACCCCCTGACAACAATATCTTTTTCCATAGTTTTGCTTTTGTCTACATATTATCTAAACTTCCCTTATCGATAAATTTTCAGCATACCAGTCGTACGGTAATCTTGGCAGGTTTGGTTATGTTGTGGTGGTCAGGAGTATATTGGAAATATGTTGATCGAGTCTTAACTAGAGTATTCCCGCAATCAGAAGAAGTAGATCCTAACGTTGTTTCTCGCCACACCTATGTAATTAGTACAGATACTACAATAGATGACTCAGCCTGGAAGTTTTCAGATATTGAAGTATTTAAGCGAGTATATATGCCCGAACCTACTGTAGAAGGTATTAACAGAATATTGGATTTAAGTGTAGTAAAGGAAAAGGGTGATCTGAAGGTACTGAACATGTCAGAATTAACACCTTTGGCTTACGCAATGGACTATAAGTTAGAGGTTGGCGATAATTATCCACTTTGGTACCATAAAGGGGTAAGTATGTTCGATCGTGAAGAAGAGATAATCATACAAAAAATTGAAGACCAATACTACGATTTAGTACTGTTTGAATACATCCCTTTCTTAAATAATTTTTATCCGTTCAATGTTCGGGACGCACTAATACAGAACTATCAAAAGACAGATGAATTTTTGGCACCTAGAAGACCTACTAACGTGAATATTGAAGTTTATGTCAAAAAAGAATAGTGTTTCTGTAGTGAAAAATATATTACTAGCTGTTTCAGGCCTTTTCAGCTCTATTATACTTATAAGCCCTGAAGTGTCACCTGAAACCTTTTGGATTTGTGCATTACTAACTTTTTTAATTTTTCCTGTAGTGGTAGCCCATACTTTTCTGGTACCTCTATTAGTCTATAAAAAGAGTTGGTACGCTTTTGTATCAGTCGTTATTTTACTGATGGGTTTATTTTATCTGTCGCGTGTATATGTCATTTCATTTGGCGCAAGTAAAGATCAACAAAATGAAGCAGCATTAGATGTATTGAGCTACAACACTAGCTTTTTTAGGGCAGGGCGGGTATTCTCTAAAGAGTACTATTCGCCAGAATACCATCTGCAAGCTTTAAACACCCGAAACTGGATATTAGGTCAATCACCTGATATAATATGCTTACAGGAGTTCTTCGATGATGTCAACTCCAACATATTTGATAATGTAAAATTTTTTGAGCAGCAGGGTAAGTATGAGGCATACTTCATGGCTAAACCCCTTCACAATAATGGTACTCGGCGAGGCATAATTACCTTCTCTAGATTTCCAATTATTAATCATAAAGAAATTTTTCTGGCTGAGAATAGATATAATGGAGCGATATGCACTGACTTATTAATAGGCACTGACACAATCAGAATAATCAATGTACACTTGGCCTCTTTAAACCTTTTCTCTCAAAAAAATTTGTCTGACTTACTGACTGATATCAAGAAAAACATTCTACTCAAGGCAAAACAGTGTAATATAGTGCTTGAAGAAATAAGAAGCAGTCCCTACAGAGTGATCGTTTGTGGTGATTTCAACGAAATGCCCCTTAGCTATACTTATACAAAACTAAACGAAATAATGAACAATGCATTTGAGGAGGCTGGGGGAGGTTTAGGAGGAACGTTATCTGGAAAAAAATTCTTTCCTTATCTCCGCATTGATCATCAGTTTGTTAATCCAGACATTAAAGTCAAAGAATTCAAAACTTATCATAATATTTCTTTTTCAGATCATTATCCAATTAGGGGTAGTTATCAAGTTACTACAGGCAAAGAATAAAGATAGGGTCTATCTTGAGTATCGTATTTTCTCATATTGTAATAGTTATATTTATGTTGATCATGTTTCAAAATGCGAAAATGGTAGATTGTCATGGTTTTCTGGTGGCTAAAGTATCCTGTTGTCATAAAATATAACTATTTCAATTAAAAAAAATTTTTTATTTCATAAAAATTTGTCTATCAAACACTTACAGAAAATCAATAAAGAATAGAAATTTAATTTATCTAATAATTATATAATTATTTTAATAAAAATATGTAGAAATAGGTATGATACTGCTTATTTCTTACACTAGCCTCTTAGCTGAAGGGTAATGAGTTAGTATTAGGTTGATGGATGGTATATTCATTGAATAATACAAATTGTATTTATAATCATCGTGTAGATGTAAAGTTGAATAACAATTTGTAATATGAAAAAGAGATACCATCAATTTGAAAAACTTAGGAAGCAGCTTAGTCTTAGCAGATTCTTCCTATTGTTTTTAGTAACAATCGTAACGAATGCACAGGGGCAGCAGAGCGCTCGTGAAATTAGCGTTCCAAACTATGGTAAAATAGGTTACTTGGAATACTTACCAGATGACTATAATGATAATAATAAAAAGTATCCAGTACTCATTTTTCTTCATGGAGCGGGTGAACGTGGAAATAGCATTGCGTCCTTAGAAGGATTAAAGAAAAACGGCCCTCCTAAACGTATTGAGTCTGGACACCCTATGCAATTTAATGTTAATGGGAAAACGGAGTCCCTTATCGTAATATCGCCGCAACTATGGTCTAAGTATAATTCTTGGCCAGCGTTTTACGTAGATTTAGTAATTGAGCATATTAAGAAAACGTATCGAGTTGATCTCGATCGAATTTATCTGACTGGCTTGAGTATGGGCGGCGGCGGATGCTGGGCTTATACCAGTTTCAAAGCTGAATACGCTGGGAAAATTGCTGCAATGGTTCCCATTTGTGGACATCAGTCATTCAATAGCTCTAAAGTATGTAACATCTCTCAGAAGAAAGTAAGTGTATGGGCACACCACGGTGATGCCGATACCAGAACTACTATAAGATATTCTAGAGACTGGGTCAACGGAATAAATAACTGTTCTTCTGACAAGCTGGCAGAGCTTACAGTCTATCCAGGTGTAGGGCATAGTGGAGCTTGGGTAAGAGCCTATGAAACTGATTATACCTATAATGCTCCTACTATCTACGAATGGATGTTGCTTCAGCGCCGTAGTGAGGCTACAGTATGGGATACGCCAGTTACTGAGCCGGAGAACCAATTACCAATAGCGGAAGCTGGAAATGATGTAAATATAGAATTGCCTACTGATAGTGAGGTTACTCTAGATGGTACTGCATCTCTTGATCAAGATGGTTCTATCGCTTCCTATGCTTGGTCACAAGTATCTGGGCCTTCTACTGCTTCATTAACTAATCCGCTTTCTAGTACCGTAACAGTAACGTCTTTTTCAGAAGGAACATACACTTTTTCTTTAAAAGTGACTGATGATGAAGGCGCAGAAGATTCTGATCAAGTTGTGGTAACAGTTACTTCTGAGCCTGAACCCGCTACAGAGCCCTCTCCTTCACCACCACCCACTGATGACTGTGGATGTGACCATACAATCACTGCTTCTCAGCCTTATGTGAATGGAGAAAACTTAGGGGTACAACCCGGCGATGTTGTGTGTATTGAGGGTGGAAATTACCCCTATCTTAATCTATTCAATTTTAGAGGTAGTGCTGAACAGCCAATATTATTCAAAAATTGTGGTGGTCAGGTACTTATTGGCGGTTCTAGTACCAACTATGGTATTGTCATGAATAATAATCAGTATTTCCGATTCACTGGTACTGGAGATCCTGACTATAAATATGGTTTTAAAGTTGATGGACAGATCAAATATCTAGCTTCTGGTTTTGCTATTGCGACCAAAAGCAGTGACTTTGAGTTAGACCACATAGAGATTACGAAAGTAGAAGCGGGAGTATTAGCGAAGACTAATCCGTCTTGTGACGCTTCTACTTGGCAGAGTAACTATACTATGCGTAATGTGAGTTTCCATGATTTTTATATTCACGGTATTGAGGGTGAAGGTTTCTATATCGGGCATACGAGCCTTAAAGTTAACATCAATTGTAATGGAAGTACTCAGGAAGTTATTCCTCATGATATTGAGCATATCAGAGTTTACAATAATGTTCTGGAGAGTACTGGTTGGGATGGGATTCAAGTAAGTCGAGCGAGCAAAGACTGTGAGATTTACAATAATCGAGTAATAGATTACGGTACTGTAAACAAATCATCGCAGCAGGCAGGAATTATTGTAGGTGGTGAGTCGACTGGAAAAGTATATAACAATTGGGTAGAAGGTGGAACAGGTTCTGGAATACAAGTATTTGGAACTGGTGAAGTCGATGTTTTTAACAATGTGATAAAAGATGCCGGTGAGGATGCTATCTTTTGCGATGATCGTTCGCCATTACCCGTTTCAGCCCGGTTTATCAATAATACTATCATTAATCCGGGGCGCGATGGAATTAGATTATACAATGATGAAGGGTTTGATAATGTAGTTTGTAATAACTTAATCGTATCTCCTGGTTCACTAGGTGACTATGGTAATACTGATCGCTCTTATCTATTTGTACTAAATGGGGTAGACTATGCGGAGTCTACTAACCATTTTGCCTCTTCGCCGAACGTAGTCAACTTCGAAAGCTTTTCAGAAGGTAATTTTCAAATTACTGAAAATTCTCCTGCATTGGATGCTGGTACAGACGTAGGACAGTATGGTATTGATGAAGACTGCTTAGGAAATGCTAGACCTGCTAATAGTGCTTATGATATTGGCGCTTTTGAATCACTATCTGGCTCTTCATCCGAGCCTGAGTCTGATTCTACTGAGGTAGTAAAAGCAAGTGGTCTCAACTACCGATATTATGAAGGTGATTGGTCAATGTTACCTTCGTTTAATGAGTTGAGTTCGGTAAAAAGTGGTCAGGTAGCAAACTTTAATCTAAGCATACGTGAGCGTGATGAGCACTTTGGGGTGATTTATGAAGGGTATATTGAGATT
>CAKZYJ010000205.1 GCA_937884755.1 uncultured Flammeovirgaceae bacterium | reverse complement strand
GATGAGCCGCAGGAAACCGAGACCGCTTGGATGATCGGCTATCGGGTTGGTACACCGCAGGGGGCGGTGCGTTACTTTGAGGTTCACGAAGAATTTCCATCCCAAACTAATCCATCTCAGGCCATTGAGGTAGGTCTTGCCTCTCGGGTGTACTCTTTTGGTGAGCACCCGTTTACCTACAACGAGAATGCCGGTACCATGACCAAATGGTCAGTTGACAAATCGACACTCGAGATCTCCGTAGCCGGTATCGTCAGCTTCGCCTCCCAGGGCTTTTCGGGTCTTGCCGGAGGTCCGCCAATTTTCCTCTCAGAAACCCAGGCTTTTGTTTCCAACCTTCGGGAAGGAGTCGTTCTTGAATGGAATCCAAGTATCATGGAAATTACCACCGTACATAACGTGGATCCCCTTCCAAGTCTTGGCGATGGGTACGAGTCAGGCTTCTACGGAGAGTGGAATAAGTATGCAAGCAGCGACGGTAAAGTGGTTATGGCCGTTGAACACTACGCCCCAGACGCGTGCTGCGATGAAGAATTCCTAGCACAGCCGGATGGTGCAATTGTCGCTGTGTTTGATCCGGCCAGTGGAACGATCCAATACAATCAAGATGACCGACTGTATAGCACCCACGATGATTTGCTCTACGATCCGGTTACGGATACTTATTACGCCCCACCAGCAGATGGTAACTCCATTGCTTCAGAATACTTTGGCGAAGAATTAATCGAGAACCCATTCGTTTTGTTGAGGCTTAATGACGACGGCTCGTTCGATCCAAACTTTGCCTTAAATCTTGAAGACCACGTCAGTATTGACTACTTCAGCGACGCGGACTTTATCTTCGACAACAAGCTCGTCTTCACGTATATTGAAAATGTTGATTATTCCACCTCTTTTGCCGAGCGATGGAATTGGTTCGGCACCCTCCCCCCTGATGCTATCAAGACCGTCGCCATAGACATCAACACTGGTGAAGTACTGCCTTTCAATGGTTTTAATGAATTTCCATTCGGCTGGTATCTCAACAGCGTTGATGGAGTAAATTACTTTGATGGTACATCAAGTGATGGCGCCGACAACGGCATTCTGCGCCAGGACGGGTTTGATTCGTTTACCACACTGACCACCAACGACAATGGCGACTTCCGCTGGGTAGGTAAGCTGTGGGGAGATTGATTTTTAATCTACATTTTTTTGAATCCACAGAAGGCACACGCGACAAGCCCGTGCCTTCTATTTTTATCTTCTAATTGTCTCTATCGTGATTCGCAGAATTAAAGGATAAGCAGGATTTATCCCTTGTAAATCAGTGTAACTTTTTAACATTCTTTTGTGTAAAAACAGTTCTAAAATCTCATAACCCGACGAACCTCACTGGACTCGCCGTTTCCCGCGAGCAGTCTATTCTTGATTTGAAGTATTAATATAAAACTATACACTGGCAAACTTACTGAACTAGCATTGTTGCTTTGGGCGAACTTTCCCTATTGTGTACCTAGCCAAATCCGAACGGATACTAACGCTGGATACAGGATTTTTGCCAGGCTAACCTCACTACCCAACCCCAAACATTACGCTCTCGCTAGCGTTGTCCAACTGAGTATAGAAATCCCTTTGCCTTAGTTGCTATGGCGTATACACCCTGTAACAATGAAGAAAAATCACTGGCTAGTTACTGCTGCTTTAGTTGGTCTAGGCTACTTGCCCGGCATTACCCAGAGCAGACTCGACTACGTAAATCCTTTTATTGGCACTTCTAACTTTGGTACTACCAATCCGGGCGCACTCGTCCCTCAGGGAATGGTTTCAGTAGTGCCGTTTAACGTAACTGGTTCGGATGAGAACACCTGGGATAAAGACCAGCGATGGTGGTCTACGCCCTATGCTTGGGAAAATGAGTACTTCACCGGATACTCTCACGTAAACCTGAGTGGCGTCGGTTGTCCCGAATTAGGGGTTATTCTGGTGATGCCTACTACCGGCGACGTAAGCGCTGATGTTAAAGAATACGGATCAAAGATGAGCCAACAACAGGCTTCCCCGGGTTATTACAGTAATCTACTCACCAAGTACGACATACGCACTGAAGTTACCGCCACTCCGCGCGTTGGGCTTAGCAAGTTTACTTTCCCGAAAGGAAAATCAAATATCCTCATTGACCTGGGCAACGGACTTACGAACGAAACCGGAGCCACAATAAAGGTAGTGAACAGCACTGAAATAGAAGGCCAGCGGATGACCGGAACGTTTTGTTATAATGACGGTACCGAGCGTCCGGTGTACTTCGTAGCTCGCTTCAGCCGAGCTGCCGAAGCAATGGGCGTTTGGAAAAAAATGCCTCCAATGGGCGCGGAAAGCGTGTGGTCAGCCACGAGTGGGGCGTATAAATACTATCCCGGTTATCAGCACACGCTGGCGGGTGATAGCATCGGGGCCTACCTGACCTTCAACACCGAAGCAGACGATGAGATACTGGTCAAGGTGGGAATCTCCTACGTAAGCATTGAGAATGCCCGAGAGAATTTGGATCGGGAGATGCCTGGGTTTGACTTCGACCAAACCGTGGCCAAAGCTCGGGCTGATTGGGACCAATCCCTGTCGAGAATAGCGGTGAAAGGCGGAAGCGAAGAGCAAAAAACCATTTTTTATACCGCACTCTACCACATGCAAATTCATCCCAACGTAATTAGCGATCTGAACGGAGAATATCCAATGATGGAGTCTTTCAAAACGGGGAAAGTGGAAAACGGTGAGCGGTATACCGTTTTTTCCCTGTGGGACACCTACCGAAATTTTCATCCTTTCATGAGTCTGGTATATCCCGCTCGGCAGATGGATATGGTACGTTCTATGGTACAAATGTATCAGGAGAGCGGTTGGCTTCCCAAATGGGAGCTAAATAGCACCGAAACGTTAGTCATGGAAGGCGACCCAGCTATTCCGGTAATTGTCGATAGCTACCTACGGGGGCTGCAAGATTTTGATACGGAAGCGGCCTACCAAGCTATGGTGAAATCGGCTACTACGCCCGGAGCAGATAATAAAATTCGCCCCGATATCGATTTCTACCTCGCCCATGGATACGTACCTTACGAAGAAGAATACGACAACTCGGTGTCTCACGCTCTGGAGTACTACATTGCCGATTGGAACCTCGGGCAATTTGCTAAAGCTCTGGGTAAAAAAGATGATTACGAGCGCTTTCATCAACAGTCGCTGAGATACAAGGAATATTTTGATTCAAAAGAATTCGGTATGATTCGCCCCCGGCTGGCCGATGGTACTTTTTACAAAGATTTTGATCCTACGCAAGGAGTCAACTTCGAGCCATCCCCCGGATTTCACGAGGGCACCGCCTGGCAGTATACTCTAGGGGTTCCGCACGATATTCCGGGGTTAATCCGCCTCTTTGGGGGTAAAAAGAAGTTCGTTGCTACCCTACAGAAGATATTTGATGAGGGACTCTTCGATATGGCGAACGAACCTGATATCCACTATCCGTGGCTGTTCAATTATGTGAAGGGTGAAGAGTGGCGTTCACAACAAGTAGTTAACCACCTGCTTGATACCTACTACAAAAATGCCCCAGACGGATTGCCCGGAAACGACGACTGCGGTACGCTTTCCGCTTGGGCGGTTTTTGCCATGATGGGCCTTTACCCGGTTTGTCCTGGTGACATGAATTTTGCGATCTCAGAGCCGGTTTTTGATGAAATTATTATCTCTCTTGATAGTACGTACTACAAAGGTGAACAACTGATTATTCGTAAGTCCGGTGAGAAGGAATACGTAAGCTCTATCGAGAAAGATGGGCGTACCATTAATGCTTTCTTTATCGACCACCATGAGCTGGTAAAGGGTGGCATTCTGGAGATAAGCAAGTAAGTACAAGAAGCCTATCAACGGAGTATCTTGGTTTTAGTTTATTTATGTCGAGTATAATTTAGGTAAGTAAACGAAAATAATACTTTTCTTCTACATAGCCGACCTTACTCCCCTCCTAGCCTTTTCACAAAAACTAACAAAGCCAAAAAGACCCTGATAACACCAGTAATTCCAAGACAATAGTACTACTATTTTGATAGTGAGCGATTCTAATAATTTATTTATAATTAGTCTAAACAAGACCACTACCCTTAATGTTACCTAGCTGAATTTCACACAAACTAGCTGTACCATTGTTCCTTAAAGGTAGAAATAAAGAACGCTCACCCAGTATTCGAACTGCTGAAGAATTTGAGAGCGTTTTTTATAAATACCACCAACAAGTCTATCGTATCGTCCGTAATCAAACGGGCAGTAAGGAGGTTGCCGAGGAAATTCTGCACGAAATATTCAGCTCGCTCTGGGAAAGAAGGAACTCATTAACTATTAAAGAACCCATCGAGCACTACCTGAACCGAGCGGCTAAGCTTAAAGTAATTAACTACTTTCGCGATGAGGCTCGCCGCAAAAAACATCTCCAGCGAGCTACCGAGGATTTTCCCTATGCCGAAAATTATACCGAACAGGCGGTTAACTACCGCGAACTCCGCTCCCTGGTGACTGAAGCGACCGATCGACTACCCGAACATTTTAGGGAAGTATACCGATTGAGACTCGACCACGGAATGAGTAATCAGGAGATAGCATCGTCGCTGCTTATATCAGTAAAAACGGTAGAGTACCGTATGAAAAAAGCCGTAGCACTGGTACGAGAGAAGCTTAGATTTAAGTAAAAGCACGCTGTATTTCACCCATCTTTCTTTTTGACACTAACTCTTTTCCAAGACTATACCTCTGTAAAATTCTGATTTTCAAAGCTTTATAAACACTTATCCAGTCGCACTGAAAATTTTTACTAAAAATTTAGAAAAAGATACTTTTTGTTTAGGGTTGAGTAGCCCCTCAGGTGACTCTATTAGTAGTTAACGCAATATCTTACGCTATGAAGATGACGAGTGAACTACTAATAAAGTACGCCAAGGGTCAGTGTGCTCCTGAGGAAAAAGGTCTGGTCGAGGCTTGGTTATCCGAAATCGAGCACCCGGACCTTCCCAGTTACGATGATGAATTAGACGAGATTACCCCTAAAGTCTGGAGCCGTCTAAGTCAGCAATTGCCAAAGGGGGGGGCAAAGGTAGTTCCAATGTATAAAAGAGTGATGCACTACGTAGCGGCGGCCTGTTTGGCCATGGGACTGTTCTTCGCCGGGCACCTTTCAGGACGGCAAAGTGTGAGCTATGCTAGTGAGATAAAGCAGGGGAAACAACTCACCGACGTGCTGTATATCTACGGGGGTAACGGTACCTACGGCCAAGTGGATAATTCTCGGTATCGGTTAAAGTTTGAAGGAACATTAAGACTACATAATAGTGCCAACGTACCCAAACAGATTGTGTGCGGCAAGCAAGAATTTACACTAGAACCTCATAAAACGTACTTTCTCAGTGGCTCCGACCAAGACGCTCATCTTACTGAGGAAATCAATCTACCAGACGCTTACGATGTTTATGATCGTTTAGACGGTACTTTTTCTATCAAAGGGATATATGATTAGGGGCACTATGCCAAGGTGTTTGACTTCTTCGGGGTGCAACGACCAGGAGGGGCTTTTTTCTTCAAAACCACCAAACAATTTTAACACTGACTGCCTATGTAGAAGAAACAGAATAAAAACTAGGTCGGATGACTTAACCTGTCCTGAACATGTTTCAGGGACTTGTACCCAGCTTGATGGGGGAAACCTGCCAGGAAATGTGTCGGATCAGGACACACTCCCAAAACGGCAGGTAATAATCAAACAATTATTAAATGCAAAGTACTAAGAAATGAAAATGTTTAATGCTAAAGACATCAAAAAAACAAGTAACAAAAAGGCCTGGCTGACCATGCTGCTGATAGCAGTGCTATCGATAGGAATTATCTCCTGTGATGACGACGATAACGATGATAACAATATTGTAACCCCGGAGCCAGAGGAACCCGAGGAAGTAGCATCCGCTTGGCTCACCGGATATTTTACCGCTACTCCCAATGGCAGGTTGTACTATATGGAAGTAAACGAAAACATACCTGATGAAACAGATGTCTCAAATGCAGTGGAGTTAGGACTTGGCAACAGAATTCTTTCCTTTGGCGAACATCCTTACTCATGGAACGATGCCGCAGGTACACTTACAAAATGGAATGTAGATAGAACCACACTGGAATTTTCGGTAGATGGAATCATTAGTTTTGCTTCTAATGGTATCTCGGGCAATATAGGTCTTACTATAGTTATTGCCTCGGAAACTGAAGGTTATGTGCAGGATATTTTTGAAGGCCAGATTGTGGAATTTAACCCAACTACAATGGAAATTACGCAGGTAATAACTTTCGATCTCCCTCCTGTTCCTAATGCTAATCCTACTAATGGAATTTATTTTGTTAACGATCCTGTTTTTATCCCCGAAACTCAAAAAATACTATACGGTATAAGTTATTTTCCAACAGGGTGCTGCGATTATGATGGGCCAGATGGATTTATACTTGGTGTTTTTGATGCCCAATCAAAAACTATGGAGTACAAACAAGACAACAGATTGGTAGCAGCTGAAACGTTGATACCTAATGGAGACGGTTTTGTATATGCGGTTCCTACCTCAACCGCTGAGCTTGTTAGAAAATACATGAACTACGATCAGTCTGTAATATCTACTGAACCTAATATTTTACGGATTGACGCAGATGGAAATATTGATCCTAACTTTAGCTTTAATTATCAAAGTGTTTTGCCAGCGCGATGGGCTAGACCCATTGAGATAGCTTCTGGGAATCTCGTTCCTTTCAGTTACCCCGATAGTGCTGTCTGGAAGTTTGGTGATAACTGGGATAGCCGATTTGATGGTTTTTCTGCCGATGATTTTATTCCAGTAACCCTTGATATAGTAACAGGAGGAGTCACTCCTTTCACTGCTTTTGATCAATACCAGTACGCTAGCTTTAACCACACTACAAACGGAGTTGATTTTACAGTGGCAGGCACATTCGCTGTACCTGATGAGAATATAGAAGAAGTCTCATATGTTCTTAGACGAGAAGATGGTTTCAATTACACTCAACTTACTAAGCACGTCGGTGGATCTATGCAGCGTATGGCTCAACTCTGGTAGAGTAAAATCATAATAATATTTTATAGCCCGAACAGAGCAGCGATTCTGCTCGGGCTTTTTTTAACTAGCAGGATTACTCAGAGTAATCCCGTTAGTTAAGTTCACCCGCTCCCATCCTTGGCCTGTCCCCCGACCGACCTTTACTGTGACACTACTATGAAACAGCCCATTGAAACCAAGTCAGCAACCGACGAAAATCAACAAAACCTCGACCGCTACTACTGGGAGCTTAACCACGGATTGCCCCGCGTCCACGGTGGACCCAGATGCCTGCGGGATGATCCCAACCGAAAGCATCGTATTCTTCTCAGCGCCATGAAACAGACCGATGCCTTGCGGAAGAAGATCAAGGCTCTCTATCGGGAGTCCCCCGATTGACGAAACACACTTGCTCCCCCCCTAT
Organism: uncultured Flammeovirgaceae bacterium; assembly: GCA_937884755.1. Taxonomy (GTDB): domain Bacteria; phylum Bacteroidota; class Bacteroidia; order Cytophagales; family Cyclobacteriaceae; genus Tunicatimonas. Next base: position 31,367 of record CAKZYJ010000205.1, on the reverse strand, counting down.
TCAGTAAACGACGATCTACTGTATTTTTCCTGCGTTTTAAGTATCCCATCTACCAAACTCTCCCGCCACATGGAAGATGGTTTACTGAGCCTTCGTGGCTACCGCCATTCAAGATACTGCAGTTACACCCTGCCTGATTGCCCTCCCTTATTTTATCAAATCCAAGCGGTTTACCGAGCTGACCAGTACATTTGTTTTTTGTAATTAGTCTAAACAAATATACCATTTTTCACAGTTATCTAACTGCGCCACCTACCAACTAACCATGTCATCGTTCCAGAAAAGTAATAAAAAGAGTAAAATTGCTATCCCTGATATCCGAACTCTTGAAGGTTTCAGACAAATTTACGAAGAGCATGGCCTGTTGGTAAATACAGTATGTCGTCAATACATTGATGACCGAGCCGCATGCGAAGATTTGACGGCAAAAATATTCTTATCTGTCTGGGAGCGCCGAAACTCTCTAACCATTAGAGGTTCTATAGAAGGCTATTTATACCAGGCTGCCAAATGGCAAGTATCGGAATATTTTAAACTTGAAAAACGGAGAGCCGATAGATTGCAGAAGGCGGCGGAGAAACTCGGCTTGCTAAATGTCACCGTAGAAAATGAAGTATGGTATCAGGACTTTTTAGAGCAGCTAGAAAACGCCATTGAAAGCCTGCCCCCTAAACGAAAAAAGGTTTTTACACTAGTGAAACTAGAGGGGCTATCGGTCAAAATGGCCTCTCAAAAATTGTCCTTAGCAGAAACTACCATAAACACCCATCTCTACAAAGCCCTATCTGAATTGAAAGTAAAGTTAGCCGATTACGGAACTAATTCCCGGTTCACTGGGTCGTAGTCCAGCTTCCTCATTCCCTCAAAATTCTGAGCTTTTCCGTTGGCGTAGAAAAAAGTTTAATTTTTTTCCTGCCCCGTTCGTAGATTTTTCGTTCCGCGTCTACTTTATCTATGTAGGCTTTCCTGCTTATTCGATACGAACCAAAAATTTTTATCATGATTATCACAAAAGAATTATTGAGAAGATTTCACGAGGGGCTTTGTAGTGAAGAAGAACGGACAGCCGTTGAAAAGTGGTTACGTTCCACCGATGATATACCTTCAGTGATCGATATAAATTACCGGAGAGAATATGAGGAAAGCAAAGAAGCTATTTGGGAGAAAATAACTGAAATGGGACCGGATTTGGCCTCATCAAGCAGTGAAAGTAAACGGGGTAAAGTAGTCTCCCTATACCAAAGAATTTCTCGCTACGCGGCGGTAGCCTGCTTAATTATTGGTATTTGTATCGGTTATTTTGCTTCCCCGCCGAGTGCTCAGGCGGATACAGTAAAAAAGCCTAAGCATCTTACCGATTTGCTGTATATCTACGGGGGTAATGGTGCTTACACAAAAATGAATGCTACCCGATATCGGGTAAAATTTGAGGGAAGGCTAAAGCTATATAATGATGCGGATCAACCCAAACAGCTTGTGTGCGGCGAGCAAGAATTTACCCTGGAGCCTCATCGAGCATACTTCCTTAGTGGTTCTAACCAGAATGCCCTTCTGACAAAAGATCAAGGACAGCCTTATTCATTAGAAGGGGATTTCTCTATCCTAGAATTGGATGATTAGAGTTATTGCTACGCTGGCAAATGGGTTTTTTACTTCTTTAAATCAACTCTTCAACGTTAAACGCTGAATGCCTATGTAAACAATTGAACACAAGCGAATCATCAATCAAACCCACTTAGCCAAACGGCTAAACCTTTCCTGAACTCTTTCGAGGACTTGTCCCAAACTTGATTTGGGGACCTGTCTTGAACTTGATTCAGGTACCTGTTCCAAACTTGATTTGGGAAACCTGCCAAGTAATGTGTGGTGAAGGAACACATTACTATGGATGGCAGGTGAACAATTTAAAAACTGTTTAAACACAAAAGAAATGAAATTTTTAAAATCAAAAAATGAAAATAGCAAATGGGCATGGCTCACCTTGCTTTTAGTAGGAATTATTTCACTAGGAGTGATTTCCTGTAGTGAAGACGAGGACAATAACTTGACCCCTGATGGCGGTGTGGAAGCAGAATCAGGCTATCTACAGGTCTATCAAGTTAGAACACCCAGTGGTGTTGTCATGTACGCTAATATCGGAGAATCTTTTCCGGATAAAATAGATCTTTCCAATAGTATTGAATTAGGATCGAATATCGGTGTTGTTGCTTCTGGTGATAATTTTTTCGTTATCAATACAAACGCACAAACAATAAGCAAATGGGAAATAGATAAGTCAACGTTTGAAGCTAATGTAACTGGTGTTTTGAGCTATGCTTCATTGGGACTAACTGGTTTTGTACCAATAGCATTTATCGATGACAGCAAAGCTGTCCTTGCAGGTTTTTTTGATGGAGTAATTGCAGAGTTTAACTCAGAGACAATGGAGATTACAGAAACTCGGCAGATCCAGCCATTGATGCCTGGCTCTAGCAATGGGGTAAGTGCTAGTATAACATCCAATGGTATAGGCTTAGAAAACGGTAAAGTAATGTATTCATTCCAGCATGTAGTAGAAGGAAATTGCTGTGATTTTCCTTTCGATGAACCAACACCCTTTATGGCTATATACGATCCGTCCTCAGGCTCTGTAGAATATATTTCTGATGAAAGATTGCCGATCGGCGGTTTGTTTTCTACTTCGGATGCAAATGGAAACTGGTATATGTCTCCTAACTATTACCTTGAAGTTAACCGTCATTACTTTGGTTTGGATGACAGATATGCAAAATATTATACCATCAGGGTTGATCCAAATGGAAATATTGATCCGTCATTTGAATGCGAGTTATCTTCAGCAATAACTATTGACTATGGCGGTCAGATAAATGCGGTTTTAGGTAACGAGATCTTAGTTAATTACCAAGATATTGACACTTGGCCTAGTGCCTATTCGGATAGATGGAACTGGTGGGGAAATCCGGATTTTACCAATAATACTGTTATAGATATGACTACAAATGCGACAAAGCCATTTACGGCTTTTGATGACTATAGTTTGGGCTCATTTTACATAACAACAATTGACGGTGACAATTATTTTGTAGCTACCACACTTCCTGAAGGGGCAGATGTATCCAACCAACAGGGTGATTTATTAAGACAGGTATCATTCGATGAATTCGTACTAGTGACAGAAGGGGCACCAAGTTTTAACGTACAAAATGTAGCCAAACTCTGGTAAACAACCGCTCACTATATTTTTATAGCCCGGAGGGAAACAGCGATTCTGCTCGGGCTTTTTTTATTCCTACCTTATCGTGTCCATTCGCCCGCCCCCGACTGCCCCTTACTGGTCGTAGCTTCCGCTACGACCTAAAATAGATGAGGGTATCCGCCCGTATTGGCTAATTACTCCCCCAACTGGACGTAGAATAGGAAAAAAAGTAATCTAGGCATAGCTGACGCTATGCCTTTTCTATTTGGTCGCTTACCTCTGGCTCGGGCTAGCATTCGAGTTGGTGGTGCCCACCGCGTGGCGCCCACCGCGTGGCGCCCACCACCAGTTGCACTGCACGTAGTGCTTATTGTCTGTATCAGGATGTACGGGATGGGAGGATTACCATGATTCATGAAAAATAGAATGAAACCACCCACGGAAACCAAGCCAGCAACCGTTGAGAACTAACAAAACCTCGACCGCTACTACTGGGGACTCAACCACGGATTGCCCCGCGTCCACGGTGGACCCAGCTGCCTGCGGGATGATCCCGACCATAAACATCGTATCCTACTTCGAACGATGCAGCAAACCGACGCCTTGCGGAAAAAGATCAAGTCCCTCAATCAGGAGTCTCCCGATTGAAGAAACACACGCGCACCCTCTTCGATTCAGCAAACGACGATCTACCGTATTTTTCCTGCATTTTAGGTATTCCGCCGGCTAAATCAGCCGCTTAAGACACCGTAGTTACACCCTGCCTACTTGACCTCTCTTAATGCCAGCTTGTTCCTCCTAGGTACTAAGTAGCTACATGGCATCCAATCTAAGCGTTTTATCTGAAGGGGCGATGAAGAAATTTGTTTTCATGGTTATTATCTGCCGAAGCCCCACTTTCTATATCTAGCTTATTTATAACCATTTTAAATAAGGTTAGTTATTAGCGTAACCTGACTGTACTACACACCTACTAACTATGCCATCTTTCAGAAAACTCACCAAGCGAAATAATGCTACCCCGCCTGATAATCAGACTACCGAAGGATTTGAGCAAATCCCTACCCATTGGGTAAATCATTCTAATGACCCTATTTCCTATCTACGATCCGGCTGGGGTGTAGTATCATTAACTGTCAAGTACCACCTAGCATTATGAGCATCTTCCCGAAGCGAACGCTAGACATACGAACCAAAGCTGGGTTTACCATCCTTTACCGAACCTACGTAAAATTCGTCTTCCGTACCTGCTACCGGTACTTGGGTGATGTTGCAGCTAGCGAAAATATTACTTCTGAGATCTTTACCTCAGTATGGGAACGAAGAGAGGCCCTTCATCAGGATACTTGGCAAGTAGATTCCTGGGAACGCTATTTATCGAAGGCCACCAAGCATAAAGTTTATAATCACCTCCGAATTAAAAAGCAATTTGAGGCATATTTGAGTAAAGCCCTTCAAGACACCCCAGTTTGCTATCGGGCTACCGAAGAAGACTAACTTTTCTGAGAACTCGCCTTCCTATTAAATACGTTGGTCGATCAATTACCGCCCAAGTGCCAGCACGTCTTCCGACTAAGCCGAGAGAAAGGGCTGTCTAATAAGGCAATAGCCCACCATCTTTCCATTTCTGATAATGCCGTAAAAAAGCATATTGCTAAAGCCCTCAATCACCTGCGTGAAAACCTTGCCGACTATCAACCACCCAAGCGCACTACGGGTAGTTAGACTCCCTAATTCTATAGAAACTTTTCTTATTGCTGGCATATAAAAGCCTAATTAGCGATTATTTACTGCAATCCCGCTACTGGCACTTTATATCTCGCCTCAATTTTTTTTGATGGGGAGGTACCCATTTTTCTTAGTTGTTGGACTATAACTATAGAGGGTTCATTAAGCTGCGTAAATAGCTTGACAGTAAATCAACTAGATAATTGCTATGAAAATAACCAAAGAATTACTAGAGCGGCATGGTATGGGACTGTGCACCGAGGAAGAGAAAAAAGCCATTGAGAAGTGGTTCGAGACCCTGGACGATCCCTCCACAAATCTTACGGTTACGGGCACCCCAGAAGTAAACGAGGAGAACATCTGGTCGAAGATGGCCCAAAGCGTTCCTGAATTGGAAAATCAGATGAGCACAAGCAAGGCCAAGAATATCCTCTTACTTAATTATGTGACGAGATTTGCGGCAGCCGCCTGCCTACTCATTGGGGCCTTCTTTATCGGCTACTTCACTGCGTTACCCAATGCCCAGGCTAATCCAACAAAGAGTAGTAATCGGCTAACCGACCTGCCCGGTCTACTGCACATCTACGGGGGCGACGGGGGTTACGGGGTAGTAACTGAGGACCGCTACCGGATAGAGTTCGAGGGGAGGCTAGCACTGTACAATGAGGCGCAGCACCCTAAGCAGATTGTATGCGGAGAGCAGGAGTTTACGCTGGAACCCCGCCGAACGTACTACCTCAGCGGCTCTCACCGACAAGCCAGCCTAGTAATCAGTGAGCATTGGGGGATAGATGCTTACCGCAAAGAGCAACCTAAATTAGTAGGTGGTTTTTCGTTTCTACGACTTGAGTAGACGGTAGAGATGGCCTCTTTTTTCCAAGTACTAAATTTAACTTTTCTGAAGTGCAGCAACCGAGCAGGGTCTTTTACATCAAATCCACGATTCTATTTTAACACTAAATTAAATGCCTATGTAGAAGAAACAGAAACATAAAAAATACTAAGTCGGAAGACTTAATCTGTCCTGAATCTGACTGCCGACAAAGGCAGGCTTGATCTGGGAACCTGTCCCGAACTGGTTTCGGGGACCTGTCCCAAACTTGATTTGGGAAACCTGCCAGGAAATGTGTCGTACCAGGACACACTTCCAAATTGGCAGGTAATAATTCAAAATAATTATTAAATGCAAAGTACTAAGAAATGAAAATGTTTAATGCTAAAGACACCAAAAAAACGAGTAAAAAAAGGGCCTGGCTGACCATGCTGCTGATAGGAATACTTGCGGCAGGAACTATTTCCTGTAGTGAAGAAGATGATGACAACGGAGCACCCGTAGATCCAGGTACGGAAGTTGAATCCGCCTGGATGACCTCATATCGGGTAGGAACACCCAATGGTGATGTCTTTTATTTAAATGTCTCTGAGGAGATTCCCGAGAGCTTTGATCTTTCTCGTGGCATAGAACTAGGACTAGGTAAAAGTGTTTCCTCTTTTAGTGAACATCCCTACGTCTATGATGCAAATGCTAAGACGATTACAAAGTGGGCGGTAAATCGGAGTGATTTATCTTTATCGGTTGAAGGTATTCTAAGTTTAGCCGCTTCTGGATTTGATCCGGATGGTGTTGTCTACCCAGCTTATGTATCGGAAACTGAAGCTTACATAGCAGATCTAGAAGAAGGGCTAATAATCGAGTGGAACCAACAAGACATGACCATTACTGAGGTTCATCAGGTGGAACCAATAACCTCAATTCAACCAAATCCAACCCTTTTCGGAAGTGAATGGATTTACGTAAGCAACGAGAAAATTTTCTATCCAATCAGAGATTGGGGGCCCTCTGTATGCTGTGAATTTAATACAAATGGTTTGGGAGCCATTGTTGGCGTTTTTGACACGAGAACAAATACTTTGACATATGAAAGAGATTCGAGAATTCTGGCTAGCTGGAACTTCATGCCAGAAGATGAAAATGGTGATTTCCTTGTTAGCTCTATTGAACCAAGTGCTTTTGTACCGAAATATTTCGATGTTGATTCCAGTACGCTACCTTCATTCACTACCCTACTTAAATTTAATGCTGATGGCACATTTGACCCCAATTTCGCATTTGACTTAAAAGAGGTTTTAGATATTTATGCCATGGGAAGTCCAATAGCCTTTGGCAACAATAAAGCTATATTTACCTATTATGATATAGTTGATGGTGGACTGCCAGAATCATTTGATGACAGATTTCAACATAGACAAGGTGGCGTAAGAATTGTATCTGTAGATTTTGACACAAGAGTGGCTTCCGATTTTACTGGCTTGGCAAAATATAATGTTTATGTACAACCAACTGCGAAAATAGATGGAACTTTTTACCATTTGGCTGGGAGCAATGACGAAGATGGTAATTTTATTTCGTATTACCTACGCCAAGATGCATTTGATCAGTTCACAGAACTGGGTGCTTACGGCGTCGACGGCAGCGGCGATGCTTCTTACGTGCTAGTATCACAGCTAGGGAAGCTCTGGGGAGATTGATCTTTACCCTGAATCTCGAACTAACGGGGTTACTCGGAGTAACCCCGTTAGTTTGTTTCCGACCAAGTTAGTGGGTTCCTTCTGTAACTGTCTGCACTGGTACGCCTGCTCGGCAGGATTTACGGGATGATTAGATTAACAAGATTATTGAATTTAGAAATCTATGTAGCACGTCTGTAGTCTTGGCTCCGATCAGCCTTTAATCCTGTTCATCCTTAAATCCTGAGAATCTTGATACAGACAGTTAGCTAAACTATCAACCTCTTGAAACAGCCTACCACTCAGCAACCACCCACCGAAAATCAGAAGCACCTCGACCGCTTCTACTGGGAGCTTCACCATTGCTTACAGGAAAACCCCAATCATAGACATCGTATTCTGATGCGAGCCATGAAGCAAACAGATGCATTGCGGAAGAAAATCAAGTCTCTCTATCGGGAGTCCCCCGACTGACGAAACACAGGCAACCCTTGTTTTATTCTGTAAAAGACTACAGTCTGGCTTTCTAACGGGCAGTCGTTCATTGAATGCTTCCCCTGCCTTATCCTATACCGAATAAATGGTAAAAGAACAGAGATCCTCTGGAAGTTGTCACCTAGTATTTTATTCTAGGTTTCAGCAGTAGGAAACCGATGGTAGGCGTGTTAGTACCGTATCAAGTGGGGGTGATATCTATTCTCTACCAACCAGGTGTCTCATGAATCCGACTTATTTATAACCATTTTAAATAAGGTTAGTTGTTAGCGTAATTCGGCTTCACTACGCACCTACCAACTATGTCATCTTTTGGGAAAATCATCAAGCGGAATAAGGTTCCCCCGCCTAATATCCAAACTGCTGAAGGATTTGAGCGGATCCATAACCTTCGGGTACTTCTTGCTATTAGTGTTGTTTCCTATCTACGATCCAGCTGGGGTATAATATCCTTAACTGTCAAGCACTACCTAGCATTATGAGCATCTTTCCGAAGCGAACGCTAGACATTCGAACCACCGCCGGATTTACCCTGCTGTACCAAACTTACTTGGATCATGTGTTCAATATTTGCTACAATTATCTGGAAGATGCTGAGGTAAGTAAAAATATTACGGCTGATATTTTCGCTTCAATTTGGGACCGTCGGGAGCAGCTCCAAACCCAAGGGCTGAAAAAAGCTTCTTGGAAAACCTACCTTACCCGCGCCGCCAAGAATAAGATAGTGGATCACTTGAGAAGCAAAGAACAATCGGCCCGATATCTAGCCGCCTCGCTACGAGAGTTTCCCTACTACGAAAACACCACTGATCTGGAGCTAGATTATGAGGAATTAGCGGAACAGATTACTGAGGCTATCGAGCAACTACCCCCAAAATGCCAACAAGTGTTTAGGCTCAGCCGCGAAGCTGATATGTCTACTAAAGAAATTGCCAAAAAGCTGGGGATGACTACTTATGCGGTAAAAAGACATATTGAAGTTGCACTTAATAAGCTAAGAGGCCATTTGGAAGCGTACCAGATTCCAAAACGAGCTATGAAGAGGTAGGGTTATTTATCCCAACGTTTCCATTTTCCCTATGCCATACTTTCTGTAAAACCATATCTCACTGATCCTATTTTTTCTTGGAGTTAATATTTTGATTTTTTTCAGACGCCAATGTGGCTATCTCCCCCACTCGTCCGACTAACATATATAGGGGTTTAAACTAGTGATGAAGGTCTCAATGCTAAAACAGTTGCGAAAATACTATGCGAATTACTAAAGAACTATTGAAGCGGTATGGCCGAGGAGTCTGCACCGAAGAAGAACGAAAAGCTATTGAGAAATGGCTAGATCAACCGGAGTATCCCGAGCTACGCGTGAGCACCAAAGAAAGACCGAAAGCGGATAGTGATGAGATATGGTCGATACTGTCTGAAGGCCGACCACAGCTTAAGAAACAAATGAGTCACCAAAAAGCGAGGAATTTAGTCTTATTCAACCATGTAACAAGATACGCCGCGGCCGCCTGCATAATCATCGGAGCCTTTTTTATCGGTTACTTCACCGCATTACCGAGTGCCCAAGCTGATACTGTGAAGAAGGGCATACAGTTTACCAATGTGCTACATGTTTACGGGGGCGACGGAACCTACGGCGTAGTGACGGAGAACCGCTACCGGGTAGAGTTTGAGGGAAGACTAAAGCTGTACAACGAGGCGCCGCACCCCAGGCAGATTGTATGCGGGGAGCAGGAGTTTACGCTGGAACCCCGCCGAACGTACTACCTCAGTGGCTCTCACCGACAAGCCAGCCTAGCCGCGGCTGAGAGTCCGGAGCCAGCTTACGACGACAAGCAACCTGAATTGGTAGGTGATTTTTCGGTTGTGCTACTCAAATAGATGGTAGGGATTAATATTTTTTTCTAAATGCCAAACGCATTTTCTTCGGTATGCCGCAACCGGATTAAAGGCCCTGCTTGAAGATCATTATACGATTTTAACTTTTAAACCAATGCTAAATTTTAACACAATGAATAAGACACACATAACGATAAACACTAGAAAACGATGGGCGTGGCTCACCATGCTACTGATAGGAATACTTACGGTAGGAACTGTTTCCTGCGATGAGGATGATAGCGATGACAACAATACCGTAACTCCTGAACCGGAAGAAATAGCATCAGCATACATGACAGTCTATGGGGTCGATGGACCCTCAGGTAGAGTACGATACATAAATATATCGGAAAATGTACCAGAAAACCTCGATGTAAGTAATTCAATAGAATTAGGCTTAAATACGTTCGCTTTTGGGATAGGTGATAGACCATTTTCTTGGAATGTTAATGCACAGACGTTCACTAAATATTCAGTAGACCGCACAGACCTATCAATATCAGCAGTGGGCATTGTTAGTCTGGCTTCAGTAGGGTTTAATAATCCGTTCCCGAATCCAGCAGTGGTGTCTGATTCTATTGCTTATCTTTTTGACCTAACTGAAGGTGTTGCAATCGAGTGGGATTACGAAAACATGGAAGTTAAAGAAGTGCTCAACATTGAACCTTGGACAGATCACATCTCTGGTGACGAATTTGCCGTTACTGTGCCAAAAGTTATAGGGAATAAAGTACTCATGTCAATCCGTGAATATCCACTGAGTACCTGTTGCAATATTGGTAATATGAATGGTATTGGTGCTACCATAGCGGTATTTGACGTAGCATCAAAGACTTTACAGTACAACTCTGATAACAGGTCAATAGCTGCATTCAATACAGTAAGAGTTGATAATGATGGTTCTCTGTACATAACTCCAACTCGTGAAAATGCTTTCTTGGAACCATACTACAACTACACCGGGCCATCTTCGCCACATGTAATTCTAAGATTGAACCAAGATGGTACCTTTGATCCCACCTTTTCATTTGATTTGGCAAGTGTAATCCCGGATTTGGAAAAAATAGAAATTATGCCCGCTGTTTTAGATGGAAAAGCCATAGTACAATACTATAGTTCTAATGATGTAAGCCTTGATACAGTTGCTTTCGATGATAGGTATGGTATACCTCGAGCTTTTGGAACTAAATCAGTAGCAGTTGATTTGACAACTGGAGATGTGATGGAGTTTACAGCTTGGGCAGACTATGATTACGCTGAGTTTTTGCCGGAGACAAGGGGAGAACTTTACGTTGTTGCTTACAGTATGGAGGTTAATCCATTTGACCGATCACACTATCTGAGAGTCAATTCTTTTGATAATTATACTGAGCTTTCGACTTACAGCGTTGCAGCAGGTGGTCTGTTTAAACTTTGGGGCGATTGATCTTTACCCTGAATCTTTCTATAGCTTAATTCATCAGGAGGTACGCGCAGTGAGTGGGTGCCTTCTGTAACTGTCTGTATCAGGATTATTGGATTAACAGGATTGTGAAACTTGAGTGCTGACAATAAAATATAAGGTACCATCATGATCTTAATAGCGGAGGCTGTTAATCCTGTTCATCCTTAAATCCTGAGAATCCTGATGCAGACAGTTAACTAAACTATCAACCCTTTGAAACCGCCTACCGCTACTACTGGGAGCTTGACCGATGCCTACTGCAAGACCCCGACCATAAGTGCCGAATTCTACTTCAGGCGATGAAGCAAACGGATGCCTTGCGGAAGAAAATCAAGTCCCTCTATCGGGAGTCCCCCGACTTACGAAACACGGGCAGCCCCCATACCTAAAACCGAACGATTACTTCGCTAGTGAATATAATGCTTATCTTCTTCTCTAAATAGGTTGACATCCATCAAAATACCCAAAATGTCTTTAGCTTTGTTGGGAATATCATCTAGCAGCTTTCTATAGTTGATAAGCTCTCGCCCATTTTCTTGGTCATCAGTACCAATCAATAATATACCTCTCTGGGCATCTACAAAGCCAATCTATTTGAGATATTCGTTCGTGCTGCGACTGCCCGCCAGGATTCCTTATATTCTACATGATTGGTGCTCGGACATCGTAACTTACTGTAGTCAGTATCGCCAAACATGATGGCTTTTGTGATGAGTACCAATATTTGGCTTATTAATAACCAATCTAAATAAAGTTAGTTATTAGCGTAATTCAGCTGTACTACGCACATACTGACCATGTCACTTCTCTGGAAAAATAGTAAGGGGAATAAAGTTTCGCGGGAAAAAGAAATAAAGATCCCACTGAGTGAAAATCGCTACGCTAACGAGCAAGAAAACAACGCCCAAGCAGCAATTAAGAATAGCCAAGCTCTGAAGTTATTGTACGACCAAAGTGGTGACAAGCTATTCCGCATTGCCTTGAATCTCGTCGATGACGTAGAAGTAGCTAAAGGAATTATCCAAAACGTTTTCGGTGACCTTTGGGAGCGTCGCAATACACTGGATATTAACACTTCCCTAGACGCTTACGTAGTAAGGGCCGTCAAGTATGCTTCTATTGACTACTTAAGAGCCAAAGCCGCCCGAGAACGGCTCAAAGAAGAAGTGAAAACCCAGACACCCACTGTTCACCATGATCCGGAAGAGCAATTAGATGCCATTGAGCTAAAAAATGAAATAGACCATTTGGTCAATCTTCTTCCCCCTAAGTGCCAAACGGTATTCCGGCTGAGCCGTGAAAATCATATGAGCAACAAAGAAATTGCCCTTACTCTAGAAATTTCTGAAAAGACGGTTGAGAGGCACATGACCAAAGCACTTGGCTTTCTGCGAGTGAGTTTAACCGATACCTAAAAAATTCTCTTCCCGAGTGGGGGTACGCTACTTCTGAAACGACATAGGGATAAAGGGCTCGACTAACTTCCTGTGTTATGAAGATTTCTGAAGAACTTATACTACGCTATTATTCCGGAGAGTGCTCGGAAGAAGAACGTCAATTTGTTGAAAAATGGCTGGAGTCTTCGGAGGATGAACCCTCAAAGTACTCCGATGAATTTATTTCCCAAATCAAGGAGGAAACCTGGGACAAGATCCTGAGTGAGAAGATAAATAGGGAACAAATCCGGTCTGAGGTATCACAAGAGTTACCAACCGTAAAAGGCCAAAAGCTCACCACCAAGAAAGATGAAAAGGTAGTACCAATGTACAAAAGGATTATACGCTACGCCGCCGTGGCCTGCCTATTCATCGGAACCTTCTTTCTCGGCTACATTGCATCACCGAATGCCCAGGCTGACACCATTGAGACTAGCCAGCAACTCACTGATGTACTGCATGTCTACGGAGGCAATGATACTTACGCTAAAATGGATGCTGCGCGGTACCGGATAAAGTTTGAGGGTACACTGAGTCTATATAATGGTTCGCAGACCCCCCAACAAATTGTGTGCGGTGAGCAGGAATTTACCCTAGAGCCTCACCGAGCGTATCGCCTGAGAGGCTCCGACCGGAAGGCTTACTTAGCATATGAGTCTTCGGACGTATACGACGACCATATTACTTTGTCGGGTGGCTTTTCTATCCTCAAACTTAACGACTAGTCCACTGCATGAAAACGACCATACAATTTTAACTTTTAAAAACAACAATAAACATGACCAGTAAATTGAAAACCAGTAGGAAATGGGCTTGGCTAACCATGCTATTGATTGGAGTGCTTTCCGTAGGAACCATTTCCTGTGATGACAATAACGATGACAACAATACCGTAACTCCTGAGCCGAATGAACCGGTGGAAACTGAAGCTGGCTGGCTGATAGGCTATCGTACCAGAACACCACAGGGACTGGTTTGGTATATGGAAGTAAATGAAGAACTTCCTGCCGAAACCGACCAGTCAAATGCGGTAGAAATAGGTTTCAATGCTCAAATTCTTACTTTCGGAAGTGATGTTTGGACCTGGAATGGAGATGCTTCCACCATTACCAAATGGGAGGTAGATAGAACTACCCTGGATTTTTCCGTCACAGAGTTACTGAGTATAGCGACTACTGGAATATCAGGAAGGAGGGTTGCAAATGTTTTTTTCTCTGAAACACAAGCTTTTATTACCAACCTTGCTGAAGGAACCATTGTGGAATGGAATCCTCAAACAATGGAAATCATTACAGTACATAATATAGATCCTCTGCCAGACTTAGGCGTAGAGTTTTCATTTTACACTGAGCAAGTTATCTACCAAACTTCCGATGAGAAAATTATGATGCCTATTGTGTTTCCAACACCCAATGATCCATCGCAGTTTCCCAGTCCTGAAGGGGCCATGATGGCTATTTTTGATCCTGAGACCAGCTCGGTAGTCTATAACCGAGATGACCGTATGATTGCCAACCATTCCACCCTTATGCCTGATTTTGCAGACGGTTCGTTTTATATGGTTCCTAATGCTTATAATTCTTTTTGGGACCCTTATTTAAATATGACAGGTAGGCCTACTGCAATGGGGGTGACCAGGATCAATCCTGATGGTAGCTTTGATCCTAATTTCTTTGTTGATTTAAGAGATTTTGTAGATATCGCATTTTTAAGAAGTCAATTTTTTGTCTTCGATCAAAAATTTGTTTTTAGCTATATAAATACTGCCGATTATCAATATCCAGAATCCTATGATGATCGGTTTGATGTTTTTAGCCAGCCAGCCAAATTGCTCGCAGTAGATTTGATTACAGGAGACGTCTCGGATTTTACAGGATTTGATATTGATGGTAATACTGTTGATTTAGCTATTTTCTTAGGCACTGTGGAAGGGGTAAATTACTTTTCAGGTTACAGTGCTGCTGATGGGCAAGGTTCTTTACTCATTCAGAATGGATTAGATCCAATGACTGTTGTTACCATCCATAATGGTGACAACCTCTTTCAAGAAGTTGCTAAGCTTTGGTAAATAAAGGATATCTGTTACCTAATCGTCCGCCCGAAAGAGGTGCCAGACATCTCTGCCTTGACAAAACACTGACTAACAGCTTTGCGAAAGCTACGAATTCAGTTCTGGTTGAACCTACTTGAGGAGCTGTTGAACACAGCAAATCTCCACGGCAAACAACGGTAAGTTTATGTAAATATACTTTCTTCTGGATTATTTCTAGCTAGATCAATTGCGTTGCAGTATTGATCTTTGCAGAAGCGAAACGTAAGGCCCTCGTAGTCCAGCTCAAATGGAATGATTCTGGAGACGTTTTTAAAGTCGTGCCAAGTTACCTCTTTAGACCCAACCGATATTTTACAGGTGAGACTGTGATCACCCGGAATACCCGAATACTTATAATCATACAGCGTATATTGCTGGTCGGGATAGACATAATCATTTAGGGTTTTGCCCAAGAAATGATTCTGATGGTGAAAGGCAATAAAGAATGACACGCCTTCGTAGCAACCATTTCGAATACGTAGGCCTCTCTTCGCTACTTGTTCTCTCTCTATTTCTTCAATTACCTCCTTGAGATTGATTCCGTTGACGTATATAGCGGTAGTCATATAGTCCTCAAGCTCAGACTTCAAGCATCCAAAGCCTATTTCATCTAGGTGCATAATGTCAATGCAATTCCTAATAGTCTAGTAAGAAATCTGGTGTGAGGGGATCGGACTCGAGGTTAGTTTCTTGAGGGGCGGGCCAAATTGCGTTAGTTTAATGCCTTTCACCGCCGTTCTATATTCCTCAATAGTAGGAGTTCGACCCAGAATGGCCGAAAGTACCACCACAGGGGTAGATGCTAGCAAAGATTCTCCTTTCTTACGATCTGAATCTTTAACAACTCGCCCTTGAAACAAGCGAGTAGAAGTAGCCATCACGGTATCTCCCTTTTCAGCTTTCTCTTGGTTACCCATACACAGGTTACAGCCGGGGCGCTCTAGGTACAGGATGTTATCGTATTCAGTACGCGCTGTGCTCTTAGGAGAAGCATCGTCAAACTCAAAACCAGAGTATTTCTGGAGTACTTCCCAGTCTCCCTCTTCTTTGAGTTCATCAATGATATTGTAAGTAGGGGCTGTTACCACCAAAGGCGCACCGAACTCAACCTTACCATGCTCTTCTTCCAGGTTTTTAAGCATCTTGGAAACAATCTTGATATCGCCTTTATGCACCATACAAGACCCAACAAAACCTAAATCCACCTTTTTCTCACCCTTGTAGTACGTAAGTTCGCGAATGGTATCGTGGGTATATCGTTTAGAAACATCTTCGTTGTGTACGTCGGGGTCAGCAATCATTGGCTCATCAATGATTTCTAGGTCTACGACAAATTCTGCGTAGTATTTAGCATTTTCATCGGGAGCAAGCGCTGGTTTTTCGCCTGATCTGATCTGAGCAATTCGTTCATTAGCCTTATCGATAAGTCCTTGCAATACCTGCTTCTCATTATCCATCCCTTTATCGATCATGATCTGGATTCTTCCTTTGGCTATTTCTAGCGACTCGATCAGCGTATCATCCTGAGAAATACAGATAGAGGCCTTCGCCTTCATTTCCGCAGTCCAATCTGTGAAGGTAAATGCCTGATCTGAGGGTAGTGTCCCAATATGGACTTCAATCACTCTCCCCTGAAATACATTCTCACCCTTAAACTGCTTAAGCATCTGCGACTGGGTAGCATGAACGACATCACGAAAATCCATGTAGTCCTGCATTTTTCCCTTAAACGTCACTTTTACTGATTCGGGAATAGGCATAGAGGCTTCTCCCGTTGCCAAGGCAAGGGCTACGGTACCCGAGTCTGCCCCGAAAGCCACTCCCTTAGACATCCGGGTGTGAGAGTCACCCCCAATGACGATCGCCCAATCGTCTATCGTTATATCATTCAGCACCTTATGGATTACATCGGTTAGCGGGTGATATTTGTGTTCGGGATCACGAGCCGTAATCAGCCCGAAATCGTTCATGAACTTCATCAGTTTGGGGATATTCTCTTGGGATTTACGATCCCACACCGAAGCGGTATGGCAGCCCGACTGATAGCCACCGTCTACGATAGGCGAAATCACGGTGGCTGCCATCATTTCCAATTCCTGGGAAGTCATCAGTCCAGTGGTATCCTGTGAACCTACGATATTGACTTCTGCGCGTACGTACGAGCCCGCGTGCAAGGTTGCACCTGAAGTACCCACAGCATTTTTATTGAAGATTTTTTCCACTGCCGTGAGCCCCTGTCCCTCATGCGAAACTTCCTTCGATGGCGCAAATACGGAAGGAACTTCAATACCTAATGTTTTAGCTGCAAACGTCTGTAACTTCTTACCGAAGACGATAGCGTAGGAGCCTCCGGCTCGCATAAATTCCATTTTCTGGGGAGTGAATGCCGAGGAGACATCCATCAATTCCTGGTCACCTTTGTAGAGTTTTTTCGTTTTGGTATTGACCTTCAATACGGTACCAGTATCAACGGAGTAGGCTTGCTCCAGAATAGGTTCACCTTCTTCGTCTACGACGAGATTTCCTTCAGCATCATACTTTTTTACCCAGTTTTTAAGATCTAAGCCAATACCTCCGGTTACGCCAACTGTAGTAAGAAAAATAGGCGAAATACCATTGGTACCTGCTACTACCGGAGCAATATTGATAAAGGGCACGTAGGGACTAGCTTGTTTTCCAATCCAAAGGGCTACATTATTTACACCGGACATTCGGGAAGAACCTACTCCCATCGTCCCCTTCTCGGCGATGAGCATGACTCGTTTATCCGGGTGTTTTTCTTGTAACGCCAGTAGCGCGTTTTGCTGCTCTTTGTTATGTTCAAACATGCACTGACCGTGTAGCTCGCGGTCTGACCGAGAGTGAGCATCACTACCCGGCGAAAGTAAGTCGGTGGAAATATCCCCTACTCCCGCGATAAAAGTCACTAGCTCAATTTCTTCTTCTACCTCCGGTAGTTTGGTGAAAAATTCGGCCTTCGCGTAGCTCTCAATAATATCCTTGGCAATTTCACTACCCGATTTATAAGCTTTCTCCAAACGTTCCATATCGGCCTCATAGAGAAAAACTTGAGTTTTTAATACCTTAGCCGCTTCTTCGGCAATTGCTGGGTCGTCACCCAATGCCAGATCGAGAAGCACTTCAATGGAGGGTCCACCCTTCATGTGGGATAGTTGCTCAAAAGCAAATGCTGGTGAAATTTCCTCAACAATGGCTTCACCCAGAATAATTTCTTTTAAAAATGCCGCTTTCACTCCCGCCGCACTGGTAGTTCCGGGTAATACATTGTAAATGAAGAAGTTAAGAGAGTCTGATCGGTGCTCGTTATCTAAATCTCTGATCTGCTCAATGATCTCGCTCAGCAATGCTGCCCCATCAATCGGTTTCGGATGAAGTCCTTGACCTTTTCTTTCTTCAATCTCCAGGAGGTATTCACTATATCTGCTCATAAAAATTTTCTTTTAACTTGGAAAAAAGACGTCTAAATCTATGCCAATAGAACAAAACAAGAGACATCTAAATTCTCTAGAGATAGCAAAAATAAACAATTTGCTGATTTAGCATGCCCTTTTCCTGACAGTCAACCGTATTATTACACCCATTTTCCAGGGCAGTGCTAGGTCTATCTGGTTTTCCCTCCTTTACCGAGGTATCCACCTGATCGAGGATAACTATGCTCTCTCCAGTTTAAAAAACCAGGAGGTACAGTAGTTAGATTACTTGCTGAGTAAGTACAAGGAAAAGAAGATGGTGCAGCAGCAACTCGAGGAACAATACAACCACCTACCTACGAAGAAACTAGCGACTTGTCCCTTTCGTGGTCTGGCTAGGAGAATCTACGATTATTGAAAAGTCGTAGGAGACGAGTTATTTAACAATAGATTATACCCGCTCCCAGTGTACTTTCTCCTCAATGGGATCGCGCTTGCTTTCGGGCCACTTGCTGATCTTAGGCATACCTAAGTAGAAAAATCCTAGCAGTTTGTCATCTGGTTCTAAGCCAAAGAAGGGTTTGGCTTCTTCGTAGTAAGTAATCCCACCAGTACCCCAGTAGCCGCCTACTCCGTAGGCCGAAGCGGTAAGATACATATTCTGCACCGCACAAGCGGTAGCCATCACCTCCTCAACTTCGGGTACTCGTTCCTTAGGGTCACGCTTCATACCGATAGCAATAATGTGTGAACATTGCAACGGTTTTTGCTTTAGCTTTTCGTATTTCCCAGTATCAAACGTGCCGCTAGCTTCGGCCTTCTTACGGTACAAGTCAGCCTGAAAGTTACCCAGTTTTTCTAAACCAGAACCCGTAAAGACGGTGAACCGCCAGGGTTGGGTGAGCCGATGGGTGGGTGCCCAGTTGGCATTTTCCAGCATGGTATTGACAATGGCGTCATCTACCGGCTGGTCGTTATACACTGTCGGGTACAGTGATCGTCGGTTTTGAATTAACTCGCTAGCTTGTTCAGGGGTGATATTCATGATGCTCAGGTTCGGGTAGGTTACCAAAATAGTACGTCTTCATGCCCAAAGATAGCCAGAAATATTTTTTATTTAGAATTATTCTAAACAAAAGTGCTAATAGAATTAGTTACTCCCCAAACTCTACACACTTTTTTAACCTATGTCCTTTTTACGAAAAACAAAGAAGGCAGAATTTGACCTTCGTACTCCCCGGGGGTTTGAGCAAATCTACCAAACCTATTCGGAAAAGATGTATAAGATCGGCTACTCACAAACCGGTGATGCCGAGGTTACCCGCGAGATTATTCAGGATATTTTTACCTCACTATGGGAGCGGAGAAAGAAGTTAAATATCCAGGGGGCCATTGAACCCTACTTAATGCGGGCCCTTAAGTACCGCGTCATTGACCATTTCCGCTCCCAAACCAAACGCGAGCACCACCAGCAGCAGGCAACAGTAAACTACTGTGAATCCGATAATTGTACCGAAGAAGAAGTAGCCTACCGGGAGCTGAAAAGTAATATCACTGCGCTAGTAGATCAGCTTCCGGCTCAGTGCCGCCGGGTATATCAGATGAGCCGCGAGCAGGGTTTATCCAATCGGGAGATTGCTAGTATGTTGCTGATTTCCGAACGGGCGGTAGCGTACCATGTAGCAAAGGGAACAGCCTTTTTGCAGGGAAAGCTACGATCATATCAATCTCTGTAATCACCGGAATAAAAAAATGATCATTTTTTTGTTTCCAACCTTCATGTTGCCTACCGCTTAATCGACTTGTAGGTAAACGCACTAACTATACCTATGAAGATTACTCCCGAACTACTTAAAAAGTATACAGCTGGAGAATGTACCGAGGCAGAACGAGGGCTAGTAGAGGAATGGCTTCCGGGGGATAGCGATATTACGGCTACTTTTTCTCAAGAAGAACTTTCTGATGCTACCACTCAGATGTGGCAGAACATCACTCAGCGTGCCGAGATGGATAATCCGGGAACGGTTCCGGCTAGCGTAATTCCTATTCGCCGCCGTCTGGCCTATTTAGCAGTTGCGGCTTGTTTAAGTATTGTCATCTTTGGGATAGGTTATTTTACGGAAACAAAAAAACCAACCCCAGCAGCGCATATCGCAAGCACCTCCAGGGCTAAAGGCATGCTTTATGTATCTAGTGATCCTAATTCTTCGATAGAGGTCGCTGCCAATGCATGCGAAATCATCTTAGACGGAGGTGTACAGCTGCTCAACACTTCATCTTTCGCTCGGGAGGTAACTTGTAACGGTAAGACCTTCATCATTCAACCCCGACGGCAATATGTTATCTTCAGTCACACCGAACTAGGAGCCCATCTCCTAGCCCCTGAAGCGTACTTTAATGATGCCGAACTCTACCAGTACTTACCATCAAACACCACATTTAAAGTTTGTGTATGATGAGAGGAGTACTAATCTACTTTTTTCTTATCGCGCTGGTGTTTCCCCGGTTGATTCTCGCTCAGACAGATACCAGAAACATTACTGGAGAAGTGAGCGGTACTGTTAAAGACGAGTCAGGTCAAGTATTACCGTTTGCCACAGCTACGCTAAAAGGAACTACAAAAGGAACCTTGGCGGATGAATCGGGGGAGTTTTCGATGAAGGATATTCCGGTAGGACGCCGGACCCTTCAAATTGCCCACGCGGGGTTCGAGAGTCAGGAAATAGCCGTTGATGTCATCGAGGGTAGATCCACTAGCCTAGAAGTAGTGCTGAAAGAATCAGTCAGTGAGTTAGAAAATGTAGTGATCGTAGGCGAAAGCGAAACGCAGAGATTAGAACGTTCGGCCCAGGCGATCACCGTGGTAGAGTTAAAAACGGCTAAGCTTAGAACTGCTGATTTAGGTGAAGTTCTCGCGCGGACCGAGGGAGTAGCGATTCAAAGAGCTGGGGGACTGGGATCTGGAACCAGGCTGTCGTTAAATGGTCTCACGGATGATCAGGTGCGTATCTTTGTTGATGACATCCCACTAGAGTTCGCGGGGCGAGGCCTCAATGTTGCGAATGTCTCACCGAATCTGATCGATAGGATAGAGGTTTACAAAGGCGTTGTTCCGGCTCGGTTCGGGTCTGACGCATTGGGTGGGGCGGTAAACCTAGTGACATCTACGCCTCAGGGAAATGATCTGAACGGTATGGCATCCTATCAGATTGGTTCATTTGGCACGCATCGCATTGCGGCCTACCTTGGCAAAGCAGATGAAGAATCAGGATTTTTTGTCAAAGGTTCTGGATTCTTTGATTTTGCTCGTAATAATTATGACATCCAGGTCCAGTTTGCTAACGCTTCTACTAATTTCCAGCAAGTGGAAGTTACTGTGCCGCGATTTCACGATGCCTTTCGACAGTATGGTTCGAATATCACAGTAGGGCTAAAGGGCAGGAAATGGGCTGACGAAGTTAGTTTGGAATTCTATTTTTTGGATGAGGACCGGCAAATCCAAAGCAATCCCGTCCAGACCGGGCTTCCCTACGGTGGTGTAGAACTTTTCTCCGAGTCGATGGGGGCAAATCTTCGCTATCAAAAGCAGTTTAGTGAAAATTTAACAACATCGCTGGTGGGTGGGTATAACGAGACTGCGGTTAATCTGCAGGATCTTAGCACTACATTATTTAATTGGTTTGGAGAACCGGTTACTATCAATCGAGACATCATCGGTGAGATTAGTCGAGAGATCAGAAACGGAATTGACCGCACCATTTTCGATAACAATTACTTCGCTAGATTTTTAACGGAATGGTCTATTAGCGATCAACACTCGCTTGAATTAGTAATAGCGCCTACATTCGTACATCGAACAGGCGAGAATGCAGTGATTGAAGAGGGGGCAGATGTTTTCGATACCGATGCAACTTTACAAACCTGGATCAACGGTTTGACTTATAAATTTCTCAACCAAGAAAATTCCTTTGAGAATCAATTATTTGTAAAAAACTATCGGCAAAACAAATCATTTACGGTACCCGTTGGTATTCGCTCTATTTCTTTAACTGGAGCCAATGAAGTAAATGATTGGGGTTTTGGCAACGTAGCCCGATTTACAATAAGCGATCAGCTATCAACGAAGCTCTCTTACGAGTGGTCAGTACGCCTACCCAGAACCAATGAAGCATTTGGTGATGGTCGGGGAATCATCGGAAACCCGGAACTTAAACCTGAGAGAAGCCATAACGTCAATTTAGAACTCTTCTTGCGAAGTGTTCCGGGGAGACCTAATAGCTGGACATTGAAATTCAACAGCTTTTTGAGAGCAACTGATGACCTGATTTTCTTTATTCCACAGAATAATTTTTTCTCAACATTCGAGAATGTCCTAGCGGCAACTTCTATTGGTGGGGAAGTACGAGGTACAGCTACTTTCTTCAAAGAAAAGCTAAGTCTAGACTGGAACTCGACCTATTTCTCATTCCGGAATACCTCTAGTGAAGGCATAGGTTTTGAAGGGGATCGCATTCCAAACAGGCCCTACTTTTTTGTTAATGCCGCCGCAAATTATCGTCTAAAATCTCTGCTAAGTAGATACGATGAAATTAACTTTTTCGGTAATGCCCGCTTTGTAGAATCCTTTTTTAGGACATGGGAGAGTATCGGTAACGAGAATTTCAAGCCAGAAATTCCATCGCAGACTACCTTCAATGCTGGTATTACTTACAATATGCCCATGAAGGTCAACAGTTCATTGACCGCTGAGATTCAAAATTTAACCAATGAAACTGTTTTTGATTTTTTTGGGGTGCAACGTCCGGGACGGGCATTTTTTGTCAAACTAACCGGGAGATTTTAGATGCTGGCTTCTGAGACCTTACTAAGAAATTGGCAGTGTGCTAATATGTTCAAATTCAATTAACGGGGTAAGTCCCACAAACTAACAATGAGATGATTTTACAATTATTCAACAGCAAAAATGCCAGGTTCATAATGAAACTGGCCTCTATAGTGCTACTGGCATCGAGTACTATAATCTTTTCCAGATGTTCATCGGAAGATGATGATGCGGATGTTGGTCCAGGAACTGATCCAAACGAAATTGAGAATGCGGTGGTCATTGTCTACAGAATCATAGATACTAATTCAGATACCTGGTTCATTGAGGCTTATGAAGACATCCCTAGTGGGGTCGATATATCCACTGTTACCGAGGTTGGTCAGGCTGGTTCTACTGTGAATCCGGTGGGTGACGCGGTTATCGTATGGAATGGCGAAGGATTGATTACCAAATGGGCAGTAGATAGAACGACTCTTGATGTATTCCAGGATGGGACTATTGATATTGCTGAACTTGGGGTAGAAGGTGACATCGGAACAATTATTAGTAAATCACCTACTGAGGCTTACCTCATGGACAATAAAATTGGTGTCATTGTAGAATTTAATCCGGAAATCATGGAAGTAGTGGAAGTAATTGAGTATCCTCCTTACCAGCCGGTAGGATGGTTCCCCAATGATCCTAATGAGCCTTTCGTCAACACTTTTCAACACCGATTGGTAGATGACTTAATTATAGCTCCATTTATGACGGGGGATTTCGTTGATTTCAATGCACCTTATGAGGCAATCATGTTCGTGTTCAATACGGTGACCAATGAAGTTAAGTTTGTAACAGATGACAGGATGGCCACCGGAAATGATCGATTCTTAACAGCTCCATCAGGTGAAATGTACTTCCCCAATAGGTTCTATGCAGGTCTTCTGACAACATTTGCGGATCATGACGAAAGCTTGCTTCCGCCTACGACCTCTATTCTACGTTTTCTTCCAAATGGTACTTGGGATCCTGATTTCTTTCTTGATATGAAAGAAGTTACGGGAACTGACTTTATATGGAGGCCCCAGTTTGTAGTGGGTAATGAAATGGTGGTAAGTTACTGGCCAGAAGAAACTCCAATAGACCCTAATGAATCCTGGGGAGGCATATTTGGTCAACCTCGTACAGCTTCTACGATAAACCTCGATACATTTGAATCCAGACCTTTCACTTCGCTTGATCAATACAACGGATTTAATATTATTGGGGAATTCCAAGGAACTATCTATTTATCCGCATTCCCAGCAGAGGGGCCTAATATTTTGGTAAGACAAGATGGTATTGAATCCTACTCTGAGGTTTTCCAGTCAGCAGAAGGTGTTCAATTACGACAAGTAGCCCAGCTTTGGTAAACGACACAACAATAGGCAGGTTGTAAGTAAAGTTTCTTTTGGGGGGCGGATTAGCCAAGCGCCCCCCTATTTTCCAGTTAAAGTCTAACCCACGACATTTAAAACTGTATAATCCCCCCTAGAAGCCTTTACATCTAGTCAGTAAGACAAGCCTACTTTCTGTCGGATATAGTCACCACTCTCAATCTGACTGAGCATGAAGTGGGCTACGTCAGCACGGGAAATACGTAATTTTGTTTTGGTGATCGGAGGAAAACCGTGCCGGTAATGTTCGGTCTTTGGACCGTTGGTTAGGCTACCCGGTCGAGCAACTGTCCACTGTAAATTTGACTCTTCAATGATACGCTCCTGCTCGGCGTGATCTTTAAAGGCGTTTTTGAGTAGGTAGGGAATAATGATGTAGGTCATGTACTAGGGCATCGCTGAGGCCGTATCGCCGTAGCCGAGTGAGGTTTGACAGACCAGCCTAGCTACATTTTCCTCTTGCATTGCTCGTACAATATTTTCAGTGCCATGGGCCCGAACCATCGTCGTATCAGCCGCACGGGTGCCCAAGCAACACAGAACCGCATCTTTATCAGCAACCACTTTTTGCACATCTTGATAGCGCATAGCATCGCCCTGAACCGGATGTAACATTTCGTTGGTTATACTCAACTTAGTGGGTGTTCGCACTAAGGCGGTTATCTCGTACCCTCTTTTCAGCGCCTGTTGGATTAGAGATTGACCGGTACCGCCTGTCGGTCCGAATAAGGCAATGTGCTTATTCATTTATTACAGGTTAACAAACTCTTAGGTAATTAATATTTTTAGGATTCATCATTTTAGCTCAGCCCTTGCTCGTTGAAGTAAGGCAATAAGTGTTGGACGAAACTGATTGGATTTTTCCAGTGGTGCGTCGTAGGGTACGGTAAAGATTTCTTCTCTTCCTTCCGCATTTAACCCACGTACTTCCATCTTTTCTTTATCAAAATGGATGAGTTCAGCGTCCGTTACCCAGTTTGCCTCACACAATCCAGTCAAAATATCAACCATCGCATCGCGATGATCTTCATTAACATGCTCGACAGCACTATCCACAAATTTCTGATCAAAGGTTTTCACGGTATTAGTGTTTGAGATATTTTCAATAGAACAACCTTAACAACTCGAATTTGTTAAGCCAACGCAATGCCCTTTTTAGGTTTAGTCTCCCTTGAATGCCGCTTAGTTGGTAAAAACGATCACACTGTAGTTGATCGGGTAAGTTCTTGTTTTGGCTCATCAGTTTGGAAGGACTGAAATGTACGCCAAACGATATACACTAGCCAGCCAGTGAGGGCAATATCAATTGCGGTAGAACCGTAGTACACACCACCAATACCAATCCACTTTGGTAGCAATAGCATCACCGGCACATAAAAAACCACCTGCCGGGCCAGGCCGACAATACTAGCGTACTTAGGTTGCTCGATGGCCGGTAGGTAGGTGAGGGACATAAATACGAAGGGTAAAAAAGGAAGCACGAACGCGTACACCCGAAAATGAAATAAATCAGTCGGGCTAAACACCATATCGGGCAGTACCAAACTGAGACTAGTGGCGGGGAAGAGCGTCAGCAATAACCAGAAGGGAGCTACAATCCAGAAGCCAGTTTTACAAAACAGTAGAAACGCTTGTTTTACCCGCTCATATTGTCCTGCCCCGAAGTTGATGCCAACAACCGGCTGTAGGGCACGCATCAGCCCAAAAAGTGGAGTCATAAGAAACAACTGAATACGATTGGCTGCCGCAAAAAATGCCAGATCGTCTTCGGTTCCTATCCCGGTAATGGCATTAAACACTACCACGGCCTGTACCAAACTCATAATGGTGAGAATAAATCCGGGAAAGCCCATTTTGGCAATCGATGAGAATACCGACTGATCGTAGGTAAATGAATGGATGTCAGCTTGAAAAGAGGCTTTCCCTCGCTGGAAATAGAGATAACCCGTTAGGCAGTACACTAGCATCCCAATATTGGTCGCCCAGGCTGCTCCAGCTACGCCCATATCCAGGTAGTATATAAAGATTGGAGTCAGTACTAAGTTTACGCCCAGCCCGTAACTCATCATAATGGCCGCTTCTTTCATTTTGCCTTCGGCCCGCACAATGAAATTGAGTCCCAGTCCGTAAACCCACAGTGGGGAAGCTAGTAGCGTTATTTGTAGGTATTCTGTTCCGTAGGCTAACACCTCACCTGAACCACCCATAGTCTGGATTAGACTATCGGCGAATACGTAGGCGGGTAGCGCGAATAAGCTGGTCGTTAGCAGCATGAATAGAGTAGCGTTTCCTATTATTTTTCGTTGGGTTTCCTCATCGTTTTTACCCAGAACGATACTGAGCAGATTGCCCGCGCCGGTACCCGCCCAGGAGCCCAACCCCATCATAATAGCGGTGAGCGGGTAAGCTAGTGCTACTCCTGCTAGGGCCGTTTGGTTCATCAACTGACCAATGTAGACCGTATCCATAAAAGCATTCAGTCCATACAGTACCATTGCCGCAATAGCAGGTAGGGAGAGTTTCCACATTACCTTGGTCAGATTTTCCTGAAGCACCAGATTCTTTTGTCGATCTTTTATATCCATGTAGGTTGAAATTTCAATAGAATAGTGTACAATTGTCAGTATCATGAACCTAGCAGAAGGCTAGGTTGCTACGTATATTATGCCTAGTTTTTTATCAAGGTGAGTGAAAAATTTTGTTTTGTTGAGCTTTTCACATTAGTGCGAATCTTATCCCATGCTGCCAATTTTTTCTTTAAAGTCATTCCCTCACCGAAGGCTCTTTCGGCGTGCTTATTCCAAGTCCCGTAAAAAAACGGTGCGGCTTTGATTTCCTGCCAGGTAGTGAAACCAATGATATGGATTACATCCCACTGGGGCATATTCTCGGATGCAAATAACCGCTGTTCCAGCTCGAAGCCAATAAATCTCCCGGCCTTGTCTCTGCTGTATAAATCCCGCATGGCCGGACCAGAAAAACGATATTGGTCTTGGTAGTATTCATCTCTTGCTTCGGGATTAGAAAAAACATACTCTATAGTTTGATGCATTTTAGACGCTCTTCTAATCCCATCCTTCATGGGGTAAAACATATCCAATCCTTTCTGAATTTTCATCAAATCCAATGAGCGAAAATATTTTTTCAGCGAAGAGTTCTCAATTGAAGAAAGTAGAGAAGTGAGGATTTCAGCATGGTATTCTTCAGCCGTTGGCATCAGAACCACGCAATTTGTCCAATGCCCTTTTTCTTCTTTGTAGTTTAAGGGCTTGTGTTTAAAAGGAAACACTTCGCTGATGAGTTTTTTTTGGTGCAATGCGGCTACCGTTGAATGTAAATCTTGTTCATAGTTACTCCAAAAAGCACTTTGATCATCAGCTTCCCACGTTAAAACTAATGCTTTTCTCGGCTCTCTCATTTCAGTGTCAGTTTTACTCTTGTCATAAGTTAAATCCTCAATAAACACGAAGAACACTAAGGCTGTTATCGATAAAAAAAATATTGATAATAGCCATTTGAGTATCTTTTTCATATCACCTTTTTCAAACTGTCTTCCTTGTAGTCTTCCAGCTAGACGATCATGCAAACCATCAATACAAAGATAGCAATTTATATTAATCTAAAAATATATTTAGATAAATCTAAAATATTTATTTTATTGCATTACTAGCCTAAAGTGAGCTGGGCTTATTTGCCGATAGTTCAAGATAAATTAATAATCAGTGAACATATTTAGCTTTTTTATTTAGAATTATTCTAAATAGTTATATATTCCGCAAAGAAATAGGTTGAATGCGCCTAGGAGATAACCCGATACGGAATAAAATCTACGCTAAACGGAAAAAATGAAAGTACGACTGCACGCCACCGACCTGATTGATAACTACATTGAACATCACTACCCTCCTGGTTTTAACGATGAAAAAAAGATCATTACCGAACGTATTCATCGGGCCGATCCCTGGTTAGGACACGGAAAGTATCGGGAGATGTATTTTGAGGGAATGCACATTGGCTACGGAAGTCTAGCCCCCGAACAAAATACCCTTCTTCACTTTGAGAGCGATTTTGAAACGGTGGAAATGCACTTTGCCCTCGGTGGGCAGGTGCAGACCACGGACTTGCAAACCCGCAAGCAGTACACCTTTGGTCATAATGAGCATAATATTCTGTACGCTGCAGGTTTTAAAGGACAGTCAATGTGGGCCTCCAACCCTCCTATGGAAGTATTTGAAGTGAACATGATGCCTAGTTTTTTTGCCAGGTACTTACCGGAACATTTGGCCTTTGAGACCTTCCGAAAAGCACTTACCCAACAGCGGACGGACACACTTGCTGATCAAAATCGCCCCATTAGCACCCGTATGAGGATGATCATTCACGAAATAATTCATTGCGAGCGAACCGGATTACTCAAGAAAATGCTGGTTGAGGCACGGGTTATTGAACTACTGCTACTACAAGTAGAACAGATGATCGCTGACCATGATACTCCCCTGAAAACTTCTTCTAACTGCTTAAAAAAAGCTGACATAGACCGGATGTACGCCGTCCGGGACATCATCGAGGCCAATTTAAACAACCCTTATTCGTTAGGGGCCTTAGCTAAGCAAGTAGGCACCAACGAATTTACACTTAAGAAAGGGTTCAAAACATTGTTTGGCACCACCGTTTTTGGCTATCTTCATGAAAAACAAATGTTGCAAGCCCGTAGTATGCTGTTAGATGAAAAAGACAAAACAATCACTGAAGTTTCCGAACAGTGCGGCTACCAGTATGCATCTCACTTTACGGCTGCTTTTAAACGTCGATTTGGAGTAGTTCCCAGCCAGTTGAAGAAAGGATTTTTTAGTACGAAGTAAGTTGGGCCATTACTCTCTCCTAATTTTTTGTAACTACTTGCTTACCAAATACGACACTCTGATTTTTTCGCCGCAACATACTACTCTAGTATCATCCTCAACTCTATGCTAAGAGTCTGCTTTTGTAATTTCTTAGGTGTATAACGTCATCTTATAGTTTTCTCAAAGTGGACTACCAAGTCGCTCAAACTAGCGGTAGTCTTTGACAATATCAGTATATGTGGTATTGGCATCTGTGTCGTAGTAAGTTTAACATTTATACTCGATAATCTTTGTTCAAGTATAGAAGATTGTTTAGGAATGAACACGCTGGATTTTTGCTAAAATGATGTTGATGAACGCTAATTGTATGAAACTGATAGCAGAAGCTACCGTTTTCTCATCATCTTTAGACAATCTTCGGTAAGCATTCAGCCAACCGGACGTCGTTCGCTAAAACTTCTCTCCACTCGCCAGCGGCCTTTCTGTGGAATATAGCCCTCTATGCTTTCTGGCTTTTGTATACTTTTATTTGCTAGCCATATAGTTCGGCTGCTACGGTAAATTCGCCCCGGTAGGCTTTATGAGCACAAATAAGAGCGAGCCGATCAAACGGTTCTAATTTCCATAGTAATTCAATATCCTCTATACCATCGTGGCAATAGGCGGTACTTACTCCGATAGCCAAGGGGAGGCCCATTTTATCTACCACCAGATGACGTTTTCTCCCATTAATCTGTTTGTGGCCATCCACACTCCGGTTGTTAGATACGAAGAGTACTGTCCTCACGCTCTGGCTACCGATAACACCTTGTGAGGGATTTTCAGACTGCCCAGCCAGTACCCGAACGACTTTCTAAAGATGAAGCTTGCCAAAAGTTCAAAATAAGCTGTAGATTACTACACCAATGTTACTATTCCTGAATTAATAAATCAGTTCTCTTGTAGCCGGGCGACACTTTACAAAATGGTGAAAGGGGACTACTAAAGATATGTTATAAAGTTACTTTTCAGGCTAAAGCGAATGTTATCAGACAAATTCGGTCTTCTTGATTTCTGAGAGGTAAAGCAATAACCATTAGACTGTAATATCATGACAAAGAATAATCTACTGCTAATACTATTGGTGGGACTGATAGGTTTATTTCATTGCTGTACTACCGAAAGTGTCGAGGGGTCGTGGGACTACACGCTTGCTTTTTCATCTGACTACAATAGCTACGGGACAATGAACATTGAAAAGCAAGGGGGCAACTATACCGGAAGCCTGATCTCTATCGACCAAGGAAACATAAGGCTTGACAATATTAAAATGAATGGAAATAAATTGAGCGGTAGCCTAGTCATCCGGGACAAGGAATCAATCATACAGGGCGAGTTTGTAGGTGAAACCTTTTCAGGCAGTATACTGACTAACAACGACACATTTACGGTAAATGCCACCCGAATTATTGATAATTTTTCAGCAGAAAACCTGCCTGACGTGCAGTACATTCTGGCTGAATCTGATCTCGCCGACTACGAACATGACCTTGACCATACTACCCTTATTACATCTTTTAGCGAAGATAATTACCAACGCGGAGCAAGAATCTACAATGCCAACTGCATTAATTGTCATGGCAACCCGGACAACGAAGGCTCTATTCCATTATCCCTTAAATTTTGGGAGCAACCGTTCAAAGCGGGAAATGACCCCTATACTATGTATCATACCATTAGTAGGGGCTACGGGTCTATGCCTCCTCAACTAACCTTAACTCCCCAAGAGAAATACGATGTCATCCTTTACATTCGTGAGCATTTTATCCGAAAGAACAATCGGAAAGAATATTTTTCGGTAAGTCCAACCTACTTGTCTGCTTTGCCAGACGGTTCATCTACTGGTCCTGCCGCTAAACCCTACCACCCCTGGTCAGATATGGATTACGGTGATTTTTTCATCAATACCTACGAATTAGTCGACGCTGAAACCGGACCCAAACGCTTCCACTCTCCGGGGCCCCGACCGTACCCAGATGAGAATTACCTGGAAAATAATTTTGCCTACAAAGGCATTGCCGTTCGTTTAG
>CAKZYJ010000204.1 GCA_937884755.1 uncultured Flammeovirgaceae bacterium | reverse complement strand
GAATTGGTAGACGCGTTGGTCTCAAACACCAATGGCTTCGGCCGTGCCGGTTCGAGCCCGGCCCTGGGTACAAATTAGGCCTCAAGTATTCACACTTGGGGCTTTCTTTGTTTTAGAGGACCCGAAATCTAAAGACTGAGGCTATTCTCTAGCTTTTTCCAAAGTTTTTGTGAATCCTATTTGTATCTGAGATAATAATTTATACATTTATAGTGTACTACTAAACTAATACACTATAACATGATTCATCTGGATCAATTATCTTTTAGTTATCAACCTGGTCGGCCGCTATTCAACCAGCTAAATTTGCGGTTAGAGAAGGGGCATATTTATGGTTTGCTGGGAAAGAATGGAGCCGGCAAATCTAGTCTGCTTCGCATTATGGCGGGGTTGCTATATCCCAATAAGGGTAGGGTGGAGGTTATGGGCTATGAATCCCGACAAAGAAAGCCTGTTTTCTTACAACAACTCTATTTTATCTCGGAAGAGGTTTACCTACCCTCAATAGCTATTGATAAATATATAAAAGTGCAATCACCATTTTATCCTAAGTTTGACTTAGCACAATTCCGTTACTACCTCTCCGAATTAGACGTAGCCTATGAAAATCGTATTTCCGACTTATCGTTTGGGCAGCGCAAAAAAGTACTTATTGCCTTTGCGTTAGCCTGCAACACCGATGTCCTTATTATGGACGAACCGACCAACGGACTGGATATTCCTTCCAAAAAGCAGTTTCGTAAGCTACTGGCTTCCGCCTTGCGGGAGAATCAACTAATGCTGATCTCTACTCATCAGGTGCGGGATTTGGATAATCTGATTGACTCGGTGATTGTGCTGGAAGACCGCGAGATATTATTGCATCAGTCGTTGAGTCGGGTGAGTGAGCAGCTGCGTTTTGCTACGCTCACTGAGGCCGAAAACGACCAGCGAGTACTCTATGCCGAACCATCACTGCAAGGCTACACCGTAGTAATGGAAAATCAGGAACAAAAAGAGAGTAAAGTAGACCTGGAGCGGCTGTTCAATGCCGCTACTCAGAACCCAGATCGTATTCGGCAACTATTTACAAGAAACTGAATCGTTATGAACCAACATTTCAATCTAACTCGTTTTGGCCTTTTTCTAAAGTATTACTGGGCCGAGAACAGTAGAAGCTATCTAATTTCTCTTGGACTGGTTCTCGGTATTATGCTACTTTTAATGCTGCCTATTGTCCGATCTACCCATTACAATGAAATGCTGTTTTTTTTGCATGCCTTAGGATGGTTTGGAGGGGTTTTGCTTGGGGGGAGCCTGTACACCAGCACGGCATTCAACGCTTATGCATCACCCGAAAGAGGTGTTTCAACCATCATGTTGCCAGCTTCCCGTTTAGAGAAGTTTGCCGCTATTCTACTGGCTCATTTGTTCTTTGTAGTGCTGATATACCTAGTTGGTTACTGGCTTCACGATAGTCTGGTGGCTTTGGCTAACCAGGCTATACCAAACGACATGAGGTTGTACTCTGCGGCTCCGTATGAAGTACTACTCACGTTAGGATTTTCTTACGCTATTCTGCAAGGAGCGGTTTTCCTAGGGTCTCTTTATTTTCCTAAGAATTCCTTGATTAAAACGCTAGGAATACTCCTGGTGGTAGTTGTTTTAACCTTTGTGTTCAATTTGTCTTTAGCCTATCATTTTACCGGGTATCCCCAAAATGTGATGGCATTTCCCTTTTCACCCTGGAACCTATTCGATGGACAGCGTTACCTGATTAGTTATCCATCGCCTATTAGTGACGTAGTAAAAGCATTTCTGGGACTAGTAGTAGTGGCTCTGGTTGGTATTACCTACGTGAGATTGAAAGAAAAAGAAATTTGAGCCAGATGGAATTCAACGATACGCAAGCCATATACTTACAAATTGCTGATTATATCTGCGAGCAGGTGCTGCTGGAGCACTGGTCTGTAGAGGAGCGCATTCCTTCAGTACGTGATTTAGCCGCACTCGTAGAGGTAAACCCCAACACTGTAGTGCGGAGCTACGACTTTCTCCAGCAGCGGGATATTATTTACAACAAGCGGGGGTTAGGTTATTTCGTGGGTAGTAATGCCCCCCAGAAGATAAAAGTCTACCGCAAGGAACGCTTTCTGGAAGCCGAGTTACCTGAGTTTTTCCGAACGCTTTATCTGCTAGATATCAGCTTAGAAGAAATCCAGGAGCGCTATCAGACTTTCATCGCTGAAACCTTCCCCACCTCCTAACTGAAAACAAGAATGAAAACTAGTAACCAACTTCTAATTGGGCTTATCATTATTATCTTCGCGGCCATTTTCGGAACAGCTACTATACTGAAGAATGAATACGAAAAGATTGATAAAGATGATCCATTCTACGGCTACACTCATGAACCATTAGAAACATTCAGTGCAGTACGTGTAGAAGGAAAATATCCGGGATTAGTACAGATTCAGTACGCCGAGAAATACGAAATCAGACAGCGTGGCCCATCAGCTGAGGATTTCAAATGGAATATCCGGAATGATACGTTGATACTTGTACACTCAGCCACTGAATATCCCCCACGTTTTGTTACAGAGAGGATATTATCAAATAAGTCAAACTTCTATATCCTAGCCCCCAGTCTCACTTCGGTTCAGTCAGAGGCTATTTGTAGACTTAAAGATTGGCAACTTCCTACACTGGAGTTAGCACAAAAAGGAGAGGGTAGCGGTATGGCACTGACGGAAAGTAGCATCGGAAAGTTATCGGCATCGGTCTCTGAGGGTGGAATGATTCGGATTGAACAAGCTAATCAGATACAGCAAGCCACCGTAGAAGTACGGGATGTCAGCACCTTTACCGTGCGCCCGTTGGCGATTGATTCTCTTGAGATTGATATTGACCTGGAGGCTCAGGTTAGCATACCCGGAGCATTACTAGAGCAACTACTTCCGTAGTATTACCTGACTAAGAAAACACTGACGGTGATTGTATCTTTGACATTAGATAAAGTCAGTCTAAATATTATTTTGTAACAGACTTCTGTATGTTTAAGAACTTCGTCCTCACCGCCCTCCGCAACCTGAAAAGGGATAAAGTTTATACTCTGATTAATGTAGCCGGGCTTACCTTAGGCACTGCTTGCTGCATCACCATCTTCGTATTAGTACGGTTTGAGACCTCCTTCGACGATTTTCATGCTAAGGCTGACCGTATCTACCGGGTTAACTTCAATCAGCAAACAGCAAATGGTAGACAACAAAGTGGATACAATTATTACCCATTAGGTGAAGCAATCCGAAACGAGGTAAGCGGGTTGGAAGCGGTTACCAGTATGCACCACAACTGGAGTTTCCAGTTTACCGTAGGCGAAAATATTTACGAAGGCGAACACATCTTTTTCGTAGATACTGCTTACTTCAGTGTATTTGACGGCGAGTGGCTGCTGGGTAACCCTGAAACTGCCTTTAGTGAACCCAATACGGTAGTAGTAACTGATCAGTTTGCCGAAAAGTACTTGGGCGGAATAGAACAAGCGATGGATTCTACTTTTATCTTCGATCAAACACTAACCCTCCAGGTTAATGGTGTATTAAAAGCTCCTCCGCATAATACCGATATGCCCTATTCTATGCTTATCTCCTATCCGTCCCTTCCTGCTTATGTGCCCCAAAGTACTGATAACTGGAAGTGGGTAGGTGGCGGAGCTACGTTCATTGCTTTACAGGAAGGCATTGACCCAGAGCAAATTTCTGTTCAAATAGATAAAGTAAAGCAAAAATACCTTTCTAAAGAGGATGCTAAGCGTACGTCTTTCGTACTGATGGCGTTAGATGATAATCACGATAGAAATTATGATTACAATAGCTTCACCTACGACTTCCCGTTACCACTAATGATTATTCTGTCAGTAGTAGCGGGTATGATCGCCTTTATTGCCTGTATTAACTTTATCAATCTGGCTACCGCTCAGTCGCTGAACCGGGCGCGGGAAGTGGGTATTCGGAAAACATTGGGTAGCAGTCGCAGTCAGTTAATCACGCAGTATACCTGTGAAGCCTTGGCGATTACGCTAATTGCGGTAGCTTTAGGACTAGCATTGGCGCGTATTCCGATGCAGATTATCAATGCCCGGGCGGGATATACCTACCTGAACTTTGACTTCTTCCAAAGCCCCTCTATGGTATTATTCCTGGTGGGTATCACCCTGCTAATTACCCTACTAGCGGGCTTTTACCCCGCCTTTGTCTTGTCAGGCTTTAAACCCGTGAAGGCACTACAGGGCAAAATCAGCAGCGGAAAGCCTAAAGGACTTAACCTGCGCCGAGGGTTAATCATCGCCCAATTTCTAGGAGCTCAGGTGCTGATTCTAGTTACCGTTATTGTCATGAACCAAATTAACCACTTTCGGGAACGACCCATCGGGTTTGAT
This sequence comes from uncultured Flammeovirgaceae bacterium, assembly GCA_937884755.1. GTDB lineage: Bacteria > Bacteroidota > Bacteroidia > Cytophagales > Cyclobacteriaceae > Tunicatimonas. Next base: position 34,879 of record CAKZYJ010000204.1, on the reverse strand, counting down.
ACGGAAGCCGTGGTATTCACGGTGTTACCTGATTCTACCCAAGATATAGCGACCTTTAAGCAGCAGTTGACCCAAAATCCGAATATTCAAGATATTGCCTTCGGCTGGGGTGGTCCGTTATTTAATGCCGGAAGTATTCAGTTTTACGGCGAGGCTGGGGCAGACTTTGCTAATCAGGGAGTAATTCACTACGGTGATGAGCAGTATATTTCCATGTTCGAGCGAACATTATTAACGGGAACCAATTTCTCAGCTGATCGGGCAAATCCGATCAACGAGGTGATTGTGAATCAGGCACTTATTAAGGCATTAGAGATTGATAACCCGGAAGAAGCCATTGGTGAGATATTTACGCTGGGAGAATCAGAAGTAACGATTAAAGGTGTTATTAATGATACCTACACTAGTGCATTCAGCAGTAAAGTTTCCCCATTGGTGCTTCAGTACGACCCCGATCGATTTGCCGGAGTAGCCATTAAGGTAGCCCCCAATCAGGTAGCTGAAACCCTTCAGTTTATTAAAACAACATGGAAGGAAACATACCCCGACTACTTAATCAACATTCGCTTTCTAGATGAAGCCTTAGATGAGCAGTATGGTTTCTTTGATATGACGCTGAACGTAATGGAACTGGCGGCCTTCCTAGCCATATTCATCGGTTGCATAGGGCTATACGGCTTAATTTCTTTTATGACTATACGGCGGACCAAAGAAGTAGGTATCCGCAAAGTATTAGGTGCTAGTGTTTCCAATATCATCGTCATGTTTACCCGAGAGTCTTTGCAGCTCGTTGCCATAGCCTTTGTGATCGCGGCTCCGGCAGGTTACTTCTTAGGACAAGCTTTCTTAATGGAATTGCCCGAGCGCATCCCGCCGGGAATTGAATTATTCATCATCACGTTAATAGCTTCGCTCGCAATCGCGCTGCTTACGATCTACTATCGTTCATTTAAAGTCGCTGCCACCAATCCCACCGACTCCTTACGAGTAGAATAGAATCCAGCCAATGCTATGCTTTTTTCGACGGGTATAGGCCAAAGCATCGGATTTTCCTTACTGTTTCCTCTGGATCAAGTGGTTTCCGGCGATAACTAGTAGTTCCGTTTTATCCTAATATAATTCATGGTTACGTGCTACGCTCATAGGGAACATTATCAGCAGTAGGTCTATTTCCATTTCAGAGTAATTCGAGTACAGTCTTAGTTTATCGAGGAATCACTCCTTTTCTAGGGTCATCAGGTCTTTCATTCGCCCCTGGTCATCAAAAACCTGAAATCTCAAATTGTTGCCATGTACGGTAACCGTGGCATAGTGATGACCCCGGTACGTTTTCGCACTGAACCAGGCCCGGGCCGGGGCGAAATCTTCCAGGTTTCCACCTCCGCCGCCGCATTGTACATACATGACCCCTTCATCTTCTCTTACTAGTTCTTCCACCATAGGCAAGCTGCGTTGGTACGTATGCAGGTGTCCGAAGAAAACCATATCCACTCCGTACTTTTCGTACAAGGGTACAATCGGTCGCATACTCAAATCGCCGTAGGCTGTGGAGTCCTGCCAACTATTTCCGTAGTCATCTTCATCCGATGAGTAAGGAGCATGATGGTGGGCTACAAACTTCCAGGTAGCCGTAGATTTTTGTAGAGCCTTTTCCAGCCATTCGTATTGCTTGCCTCCGGGTACAAACTCTTTCGCTCGTTCATTGCTATTGAGCATAAAAAACTCCGCATTACCATAGCTAAAGGAATAATATGACTCATCGCCGGGTAGCTTATGATAATTCCGGTACCAGTACAGGTCACCCTCACCGTTACCGGCTACTGGAAATACCGGTATCCGGCTGTGTAGGGGGCGGGTACCCGCAAAGTATTCATAATTCCATTGGAATTTGTGTTCCTCAAAGCCTCCATCGGTCAGGTCACCGAGGTTGACGATAAAATTAGGGCGTTCATCCCATATCAACTTACCGATATGGTCATTGATATGAGGTCGGGCTTCAGTGTCTCCCATCAGGGCGAATGAATAGGAATCATCCTTATTGACGGCCGTTTGAAACGTCAAGATACCAGATTCAATTTTTTCTCCGGATGGATGTAAAGCCGTCACTTCGTAAAAGTAAGGTGTAGCCGGAGAAAGCCCATCCAGGCTGAGCTCTTGGATTTTTTTTACTTCATTCAACTCAACTGTATGCTGCAAAGGCAGGCGCTTACCGTATTTAACCACTCCGCGGGCAGCCTCATCAGTTTCCCAGACCAGATTAATACTGCTAGGTGTGGCGTAGTGGAGGTAGGGTCCCGCATTGAAATGAAAACGGTTGGGATACAATTTCCCGCCCTCTACTTGCTGCTGTAAATAGCTATATCGTTCAGAAACCTCACTGTGACTCAGTGCACAAGCATAAATTCTGAGCTCCCGGAGGAGGTTTCCAGTACGCATATGAGGCTCATGCTTCAGGTAGGAAGCCACTTCAAGTTCAGGATTTGGTAAGCTGTTTGGTAGTCGGGCCGCAACTTTAGTGCTGGCAACAAGTTCCGCATTGAGGTACAGTCGCATCTCTTCACCATCATAGCAGGCCAGCAGGTGGTGCCAGTACCGCTTCCAGGGTTTGTCGGAGCGAGTATGTAGTATAGTGCCCAGGGGAGAATCTTCCGTACGCAGGCTAAAAATCACATCCTGCTCATAGTAGCCTAGCAGCCAATTAGGTTCTTGTTTTTCCAGTCGGTCCTTGAGGGTGGCCAGCACCCCGACGGGCTGGTTGACATGATCTAGAAGCCACATCTCAATACTGAAGGCTGTGTTTGGCAAACTATCTGCCGAGATAAAGTTTCTTATTCTCTCGCTGGGTTCTTCACCGTGAAATATTAAGGGATAAGCATCAGTATCCACGGTTTTAAATTTTGTACGAGGAGGTTTAGTAAATGGACCGGGGATATTGGATGCATTTCCCGGTAATGCATAATGGGGTGTAAAGTGCCAGGTGCCAACTAGCTGATTTTCAGCTATCTGTGCCTTCAAGTGGTAGGGGGCTATTACAAGAAAGGCTGAAAAAAACAGCAAAAGGGTAAGGTGAATGATTTGCGTCATGCTTAAGGTTTTTAGATCGGCAGCTCAACGTTTTAGAAATGCTAAGTCTGTGGTAGGTAAGGGAAAGAAGTTGCTATTAGCTGAAGCTATTGGGTTTAAAGCTAAGGATGTTATTAAGATAGAAAAGAAAGAGTTCTGTTGCAAAGGATAATAATACTGATCATTCCTTGATTTTTTTTAGGGTTTTGGTTGCACAAGAGTCGCCATACAATGGCTACGTTACCCCCAACAGAATCGCTTTTAGATGATTCTTGAGTCTTTTTGGTATTCGACCATTTCGTTACATCCCCTCTAGAGGGCAGCGGTGATTTTGGATATCATTCTGTGGTTTTAGGGTGGCCTGGAAGCGAAGAGGGTAAAGTTTAGAGAAGTTGAAAAGAGGAAGCTGTTTTCAGAAGCACTCCAACTAAGCTAAATTAGTATTAATCAGGAGCTGACAGCAATAATTTGTAGTCTCCCAGAATCTTACGCAGGTAGTAAAACTTCGGGGCTAGATTAGAGAAAGTGTCTGATAGCCAGCATCTTTGTCAACATTCTCAAAAGTACTGGAAGTATTAGGAGTTGTGGCACCAGCTTAGTCAGTATTGTAAGGAAAGCATTTGTTTGGTGGGCATACTGTGAAAATATTTAAAAATTAAGAGGAAAATAGTACAGCGTCTTTTTTGGGCAAATATTCAACGGGTTATTGTACCTAAACAAACAATCTTGCTCATTAGAAACAATCACACAATTTATGCTAAACAGAATCATCAATATTGGTTATTCAGATGAGTTACCTACTTATTTGAAGAATCGGGTACAGCCCACTAATACCGTCGCTTTACTATTGCTTTTTGCGGTAGGAATTCCGTTTCTGGTGCTAACTCCTATGTACTTTCCGTTGCAGATGGCACTAGTGCCGCTGAGCGGTTCGCTTTCCTGTATTGGAGTATTGCTGGGAAATTACTTTGGCGGTATTCGTTATACGCGCCCTATGATTTCTCTAGTAGGAGTTACCACCGGAATTTTATATAATCTGTTTTTATGCGGACCGGGCGATGACCCTATTCCTAGCGTATACGTAGTCACCATTGCTTTCTCGCTGGTTCCATTTGTAACGATGGATGCTCGGGAGAAGGGGTTTTTAATCTTTATCTCAATCTTTTCTTTTGCCGGAATTGTGGGTTTTCCTCTCACCAGGAGCTGGTTTACTATTGAGGCCGACACTACCATTATTCGGGAAGGATGGATGGCCTACGTGACTACGGCCTTAAGTGTAATTACCGCTATTGGTTGTATGGTAGGTTTGATTGAGATTAACAAAAAGGCCGAACTGAAAATGATAAAGGCCAACCAAGATGCTGAAGATCGCCATCAGAAATTACTTTTGGAGCAAGAGGAAAATAACCTGAAAACCCAAGAACTGGAATTAGCCCAGGCTGAAGAACGAAAACGGCAGTGGGCAGCCGAAGGTATTGCCCAGATTTCGGAAATCGTACGCCATACCGGCAGCGAGGATAACCTGTTCGATCAACTAGTAAGCACTACGGTGAAATACCTAAACGCAAATCAGGGTGGACTGTTCGTAGTAGACCGCAGTAAAGAAGCAGTGAGTATTCAACTAGCAGCCTGCTACGCCTACGAGCGTAAAAAGTACATTAATAAATCCATTTTTCCCGGTGAAGTGCTAATTGGGCAGACCTATCTGGAAGCCGAGTACCTTCACTTTACCGAAATTCCGGAAGACTACGTGAAAATCACTTCCGGTCTAGGGAAAGCGACCCCTACTGCTTTAGTCATTATGCCGCTAAAAGTGAACGAGGAAGTAGAGGGAGTGCTAGAGCTGGCTAGCTTTAAGCCGTTTGAAGACCATGAAATTACATTTCTGGAACGCTTAGGCGAAGTGATGGCCGCCTATATTCAGAACCAGCGAGTCATGCAACAGACACATTATCTACTGGAGCAGGCTCAGGAACAGGGAGAAGAGATGCGGGCTCAGGAAGAAGAGATGCGGCAAAATATGGAGGAGCTCCAGGCTACTCAGGAAGAGATGCACCGCAAAGAACGGGAGTACCAGATCAAAATTAAGCAACTAGAGCAAAAGCTCCCGGAAAACAGCTGATTAGTCTGCTAAACCGCCTATCAGGCATCGCCAAATATTTCTGCCAGTTTTGCCTCTAATTCCTGGCCACGCAGATTTTTGGCGATGATCTTTCCTTCAGGATCCAACAACACCGTGGCCGGGATAGCATTGATATTATACAGGCGGGCCGCTTGGGAATCAAAGTATTGTAGATCGGAAACATGTTTCCAGGTTAACTGATCCTGCTGTATAGCTTGTACCCAGTCGGCTTTAGTACGATCAAGGGAAACACCGTAAATCTCAAATCCATCATCCTTGTACTTATTGTACAGCCGTACTACGTTGGGATTTTCCATGCGGCAAGGTTTACACCAGGCCGCCCAGAAATCAATCATCACGTAGTTACCTTGCAGGGATGAAAGTGAGATAGTATCACCTTCAGGGTTGGGTAACTCAATATCCGGCGCAGGCATGCCTACCGCTAATGAACGTAAACCTTCCACTTGGTTTACAAACTGCTGGGTGTATGATGACTCCGGTAACTCTTCTTTAAACTTCTCGGCAAGCTGATCCAAAAACGGAAAATCCTTTTCCGCATCCAGAAAGTTAACCGCATACAGAGCCGCAATGGAAGTACCCATCTCCTGAATCTTGCTCTTAATCTTTTCGTTATTCTGTTGCTCTATGTTGAGGTACTGCTCTTCAATTTGCTTCATTTTCTCGGCTTCACCTTCCGAGCGGGCTTTCATGTAATCAGCATTGAGACCATTAATCTCTTCCTGCATCCCCCGCATTATATCATTGATTGCGTAGAGGTAGTCGGTATCGGAAGAACCGGTAACCTCTGCCGTACCATCGGGACGGTCGCCATCGGCTACAACCTTGACGTCCTCGTCATCTAGAATCAGATTTACGTACTGACGATCAAAGAAGTTGAGTCGATAGAAACCTGGTTTAGAGTCGGTGAGGCTATAACGAAAAGTGCTATCACTGGTTACAATTAAGGTATCTACCACTTCAATATCGCTCTCTCCAATGCGTTCCAGCACTAAATAGCCTGACTTCAGCGGATGCAGTACTTTACCTTCAATCCATATCTGGTCGGCATTCGTTACTTCCGGACTACTGTTTGGCTGCCCCTGGGTGCAGGCTACCAAGGATGCTAAGAAAATAGCCGTAATAAGAGAAAAGAAGAGCGATTTCATGGGTTTGTGGCTTTTTGGTTTGGTACAGTCTGAGAACCGCACTCGTCAGGTAATTAACTTAAAGCTTGGCGTAATAATTCATTAGCAATTTTCGGATTGGCTTTGCCTTTACTTCGTTTCATCACTTCGCCCATAAACATACCCAATAGGCCTTTCTTCCCTTTCTGGTAGGCCACCACTTTATCGGGGTACTCAGCAATTACTTCCTCTACCAACGTCCCTAAGCTGTCGGTATTGCTCTCCTGAAACAGGTTTAGCGATTCAGCTAATTGGGTCGGAGAAGAATGAGGGTTTTCCAACAGCGCGGGAAAAATTTTTTGCGATGCTGCAGCGAAGCTGACCTTATCGGATTCAACTAACGTAAGCAACTCAGTTAGTTGTTCAAAACTCAATGGGAATTCCGTGATTATGGTACCGGATTGATTTAGATAGGATTTCACTGGTCCCATAATCCAATTAGCCGCCGCTTTATGGTGTTTGGTTTTTTGGCAGAATTGATCAAAATACAGGGCAAGCTCTCTGCTATCAGTAAGCACGTCTACATCGTGTTCGGGTAAGCCATATTGCTCGAAAAACTTCTCTTCCATCTGATAGGGAAGAAGCGGCATAGAACCTCGAATCTCAGTCAGCCACTTGTCAGATACCTCTAACGGGCTTAGATCGGGTTCAGGAAAATACCGGTAGTCGTTCAGTTCTTCTTTGAACCGCATACCAGCGGTGGTTCCGGTATTGGCATCAAAGGTACGGGTTTCTGAAATGATTTCTTGATCTTGTTCCAGTAAGCGAATTTGCCGATCCCATTCATGTTCAATGGCCCGTTGCACATTGCGAATGGAGTTCATGTTTTTTACTTCTACTTTACGTCCTAGTCGCTGGGCTTCCAGAGGTTTTACCGATACGTTAGCATCACAACGCATAGAACCTTCTTCCATGTTACCATCGCAAATTTCTAGATAACGCACCAGTTTGCGAATTTCAGTCAGTGCAGCGTAGGCTTCTTCCGGAAAGTGCATACATGGTTCGGTCACAATTTCAATGAGAGGTGTCCCTGCCCGATTGTAGTCCACTTGGGATTCGGGTTCACCTGCCAATTGCATTAGCTTACCGGCATCTTCATCTAAATGAATATGATGAATCAGCACTTCGGTAGCACGGGGTTCGTCCATAATACTGGGCTGATCTAGGCGTATGGGAATCGTTCCTCCCTGGCAGATAGGGGTTTTATCCTGCGTGACCTGGTAGCCCTTGGGTAGATCGGGGTAAAAATAATTCTTTCGGTCGAAGTAGGTTTGTTGCCGGATACTACAGCCACAGGCTAATCCCATTTTGATAGCATATTCCACCACGGATCGATTTAGTTTCGGCAGGGTGCCGGGGTGAGCTAAGGTAATGGGGCTGATATTCGTATTTGGGGGCGCACCGTATCGGTTATCGTCAGCGGCAAAAATTTTGCTTTGGCTCTGCAACTGTACGTGCACCTCCAGACCAATTACTAACTGATATTTGCTTCGGGTCTTTTTATCTATTTTCATATTGCCAAAAAAAATACCCAACAAACTTAGCAGTTTTTCCTGATACTCACTACCTCTTGAACAGCAACAATAGATTCTATTTACCGGAAAGAAGAACGAATGGATGATTGAGCTCGGTCAGACTTGGCTTGGCTAGCTTTGGGGGACTTTAACTTACCGGCGGGCACATAACCAGCATGGTATAGACGCCCCATCTGTAGCCCGAAGGCCGGTCCAATATCAGCAAAATTAGTTAAGTGTTTTTCTTCGCAAGCTCTGAGCAGAATGTGAGCACAGGCAATTGCATCGGACTCAGCTGCGTGATGGTTAAGGGCAATACTGAATCGTTGAGAAAGGGCACTTAATCCGTAGGAGCGATAGCCAAACCAGGCTCGCCGTGCTACCTGCAGGCTACAGGCGTAAGAAAGGCTAGGAAAAGCTAGCTCGTACTGAGCCAGAACATGACGAAGACAACTCATATCGAAACTAGCGTTATGAGCCACCACGTTGGCATGCTCAAAGTAGGCTTTTGCCTCCGACCAAATCGAATCGAATTCTGGCTCCTCAGCTACATCATCCGCTGTAATTCCGTGTACGCGAATGTTTCCATAGTGAAACCAGTTGTGTCTAGGACGAATACGCCAAGAGCGTGTTTCGGTAATCTGACCATCTTCTACTACGGCAATACCCATCTCGCAAATGCTTTCGCGATGGTGGTTGGCCGTTTCAAAATCGAGGGCGACAAAGTTTATCATAATTCTTCGGCTAGAACAGGCACCGATGATACGAAAGTTTGTTAACTTTCCGAAAAAACCTATGCGATTCTTCCTCTTTTCTTTACTCGTAATTTTTGTTGCTTGCCAACCGGGCAGTCAAACCGAGAGTCAACAGGCTTCTATAGTACAGGCTGACTCAGATATTGAACAAAAGCTGGCTGATATGGGAGTGGAACTATATGACCTTCCTGAGCCCACGGCCAACTTTGTGCGAGCGGTAAAAACCGGCAACCTAGTATTTCTAGCCGGTCACGGGCCCTGGACTACTGAAGGCAAATACATCACCGGTAAATTAGGTCAGGACTTAACCATTGAAGAGGGACAAGAAGCCGCTCGACTAGTAGGTATCACTTTGCTTTCAGCCTTAAAAGCTGAGATCGGTGATCTGGATAAAGTAAGCCGCATTGTGAAAGTACATGGTATGGTTAATGGTACTACCGACTTTACCCAACAACCTCAGGTGATGAATGGCTTCTCCGATTTTATTGTGGAGGTTTTCGGAGAGAAGGGCAAGCACGCTCGTGCTGCCGTAGGAATGGGTTCTTTACCCAGTAATATTGCCGTAGAAATAGAAATGGTAGTAGAAGTAACAGATTAGTCGCTAGAAAGGAGATTGTCTTTTTGTGAATAGACGTCGCAGATTTCCACTCCTTACTCATAAGTGAAACCAATGTATCGCCGTCTTTGGGAAAAAACTTCTAGGCTAGGTAGCTCAATTTAAATACAGTTCTAGAAAATGTCTTAATAATATTAGTGAAGGCATAATTAAATTTTTACTGAAAAAAGATCACGACAATTCCTTAAACCTCGATTGTTACAGAGTCTTTATTGGCGGTTACTTAAAATTGTGAACACTTAAGCGTCAGTGATATTTCTCAATTGCTAAGTTTAATTGGCGATGGAAGTTTAATTCTACTATTATGACTCTTCAGTTGTAAATCAAATGAGCTTGTTTTAAAAGTATCTAGATTAAATCATCCTTGAGACTATTAAGAGATTGGTTAGAAGAAAATTAGAAAAAATACATTAAGTCGGCTTATTGTTATAAATCCACTAAAATTACTAACACTTATTCGCATTTCTTTGCATTTTTTGTACAATTTTAAGTGAAAAAAGTGCCTTGACTATGGATAAATGTTCTGTTAAAAATAAAATTGTTGCAATTTTTTCATCTTTTTTATCAATTAATCCTAATTTTTGTTACATTTGTTAGGTGAATGTATAAAATATATTTATTTGTACAGAATTATTGTACTTTACATATAGAAATCTTGATTTTGCTTTAGAATTGTCGCTTTACGTTAAAGACTACTCAATGCTCATTAAAGAAAAATATTTGTCTTGGCTGCCAAAAAAGAGTCCGAAAGTAGGCAGCATCTTGGCTGTAGATGATGACTTTGCGATAAGGGTTATACTTCATAATGTATTAAAGAATAGCTTCAATGTATCCGTTTTCGGTAATGGTATAGAAGTTCTTTTGTGGCTAAAGGAAGGTAATATTCCCGACGTCATTGTTTCCGATATTTCTATGCCAGAATTAAATGGTTTTGATCTGCTTGAATCACTTAGTCAAAGTGGCTTATACAACTCAATACCGATTATTATTTTGTCTGGACATGAAGAAAGTGAAGTTAAATCACAGATGTTGAAATATCAGAACCCAGTTACTTTTATTAGAAAACCTTTCGATCCGATTAATGTACAGCAGCACCTATTAGATATACTACAAGCAAAAAGGCTTGCAGTAAGGTAAGATACTACCTAAATAAGAATGAGCCTAAAACTATTCGCCAATGAACTACTATTCTAATTCACAGCCCAATGAAGTAAAGTTGATGCCATCAGGTAAAGAAGTCTTAAATACTAGAATTAAATCACTTTTTCTTGGTAAGCAATCAGCTAATTTAAGAGAAAAAATAGTTGTTGCGTTCCCCCATCTCAACCCTGATAACTTTATTGTAATAGATGAAAGAGGTGATTCAGTAGAGCTATTATTGAAAACTGCTAACTTGAGTGCTGATGTAAAACTAATAGTATGTGATGCGTCAATTGCTCAAGGTGTAATATCTGGGTTTCGTTCCTCACTTCATCAATGTTCTCTTGTTGTTTACTCAGATTCTTTCAACGAAGAATATAAGTCTCACGCTCTCAGTACTAATATAATTGACGATTACTTATACCAAGATCTTGGCTTAAAGACTATCCTATCACGATTATCTTTTTTAGCCAGTTTTAAACAAGATACAAAGAATTACCAGCTTCAAAAGCCTTCATTTTTTAAGTATAATAGAATTAGTCTTGCCAAAAGAACCTTAGACATTTTATCTGCTTCAGTACTACTACTTTTACTTTCTCCGATCTTATTACTTATTGCTCTAATCATCAGATTTGAATCTTCGGGACCAGCTTTTTTTATTTCCAAAAGAGTGGGTACAGATTACAAGATATTTGACTTCTATAAGTTTAGAACGATGAAGATAGGGGCTGATAAGTTGAGAAATGAACTGAAGTATATGAACGAATATGAGTCGTTAGAAAAAGACAAAACAGCACCGTTCTTTTTTAAGATTAAGGATGATCCACGAGTAACGAGATTTGGTAAACTTTTGAGAAAAACAAGTTTAGATGAACTTCCTCAATTGTTTAATGTACTTAAAGGGGATATGTCTTTGGTAGGTAATCGCCCATTACCCTTAGATGAAGCCGCAACCCTTACTAGAGATGAATGGGCTCAGAGATTTTTGGCGCCATCTGGAATGACAGGCCTATGGCAAATATCAAAAAGTAAAGATGAAATTAGTGTGCCGGAACGAATTGAGTTAGACATAAGATATGCCAAGGATATTTCATTTAGAAACGATTTAAGAATTTTGTGGAAGACTGTTCCTGCTATGTTGCAGAAATAACAGTTGTAGTTTCTTATGCAAGTGATTGAATACATATTGTTGCTTTACTTCGGGCTTTCTGCCATATATATCAGTCTATTCTCTATTGCAGCGCTCTGGTATAAAAAAAGTACATTTAATAAATATCAGGACATTAATAAACGGGTTGCGATTTTAGTGCCTGCTTACAAAGAGGATGATGTAATTTTATCTGTAGCAGAAAACCTATTAGCCCAACAGTATCCTGTCAATTACTATGATATTTTTATCATTGCTGACTCTTTTAAAAGGTCTACAATAAAAGCTTTAAAAGATTATCCTATACAAGTATTCGACATCAAATTTCAGGAAAGCACCAAGGTGAAATCTTTGAATTACGCTCTTCAGAGAATTCCAGTTGAATCATATGATATAGCGGTGATCAGCGACGCTGACAACTTTATGAAACCTGACTTCTTGTCAATAATCAATGATGAATTCTCCAAAGGAAATCACTTTTTACAAGGACGAAGAGTTGCAAAAAATATAAATACCTCTATCGGTGTGTTAGATACTGCTAATGAGATCATTAATAACCATATTTTCCGGAAGGGTTTTAACTCGTTGAATCTTTCGTCATCGCTTATCGGTTCAGGAATGGCTTTTCCATTTACTGTGCTAAAGAGCTACTTATCAAGGATGAATGCAGTTGGAGGATTTGACAAAGAACTACAATTAAAAATTATAGAGGAGGGAAACCAGATAAAGTATCTTGAAAATGCAATTGTTTATGACGAGAAAATAGAGTCAACCGAAGCCTTCAAACATCAACGAAGAAGGTGGGTATCCAGCCATTATAGTTATCTAGCGAAACATTTTTTCAAAGGAATTGAAATGCTATTCAAAGGAAATATTAGCTATTTCAATATTGCAGTATTGTATAACCTCCTGTTACCAAGAATGATTACAATTGGGTTTCTGTCAATAATAGCACTTACCTACCTGCTATGGCAGGACTTTCTACATTTGCCTGCTGTTATCTGGATGATTCTCATCTTAGTATATGTTGGGAGCTTGCTATTACCTATACCAATATCTCTATATGGAAGACTATTCCGCTCGATAAAGGTATTGCCGCGTGTGATTTTAATCATGATGAGGTCGCTGCTAAACATGAAAAGCGCGAATAAAAAATTTCTACATACTACTCATTCCAAAACGGTAGTTGATAATGACTTAGTTTAAAAATATGAGGCCGCTTGTATCCCTTATTGCACTGAATTATAATCAAACAGACATCACGTGTGAGTTTCTAGAATCAACTAGAAATCTTACGTACCCCAATTATGAGATAATTGTTATTGATAATGGATCTACTATAAATCCTAAAGAGCAGATTGAAGCGGGAAATTATCCAAAAACAAGGTTAATCGTCAGTGAGAAAAACTTAGGATTTACTGGGGGAAATTATTTGGGGATGCGTGAAGCAAATGGAGACTTCATTTTCATTGTTAATAACGATACCGAAGTTACTGAAGATCTGCTTGATGAATTGTTAGCGCCATTTTCAATGGATGAGAATGTAGGGGTGGTGAGTCCGAAGATTAAATTTTTTCATCATCCAGATATTATTCAATATGCAGGTTTTAAACCCATTAATCCCTACACTGGTCGTACAGGAGCAGTCGGTAGTAGGGAAAAGGATGAGGGGCAACATAATCAGTTAAGAGAGACTTTCGGTGCACACGGTGCGGCAATGATGGTGAAAAGGAGTGTAATTGAGGATGTGGGTATGTTCGCCGATAACTTTTTTATTTACTACGAAGAATGGGACTGGTCTGCCAGAATACGTAGAGCAGGTTATAAGATCTATTACCAACCTAATGCGGTTATATACCATAAAGAATCTATTACAATGGGTAAGGAGAGTGCCATCAAGGCCTATTACCACACCCGCAATCGAATTCTATTTATGAGAAGAAACAGCAAAAAGATTCCACTAATCATTTTTACCGTATTTTTTACCATGGCCGTAGTGCCCAAATCATTGCTGAGATATTTAAGAAATTCACAATTTGAGCATATAAAGGCTTTTGCAAAAGGGGTAACGTGGAATTTAACTTCCTCAAGTGTATCAAATTAAAATATAAAATGTTATGATAAAATCGTTGGTTACTGGTGGAGCAGGATTTATTGGTTCTCATGTAGCTAAGCATTGCCTGGCTATGGGGCATGAAGTGGTGGTTTTGGATGATCTTAGTGGAGGTTTTGAAGACCAAGTACCTGAGGGTGCACTCTTTGTCCAAGGCTCAATTACCGACCAGAAGCTCATTTCAGCTCTCTTTGAAGAGTACAAATTTGACTATGTATATCATTTGGCTGCATACGCTGCTGAAGGACTCTCTCACTTCATTAGAAGGTTCAATTATAATAACAATTTAATCGGGAGTGTGAACCTGATTAATGAGGCAGTGAAGCATAAAGTGAAATGTTTTGTATTCACTTCTTCTATTGCAGTATATGGTCAAGGCCAATTACCTATGCGAGAAGATATGGTTCCTCAACCAGAGGATCCTTATGGTGTGGCGAAATACGCTGTGGAACTTGATCTCAAGGCTGCTCATGAGATGTTTGGATTAAATTATGTGATATTCCGTCCTCACAATGTTTATGGTGAAAACCAGAATATTGGCGACAAATATAGAAACGTCATTGGTATATTTATGAACCAAATTATGCAAAGAAAACCACTGACTATATTTGGAGATGGTACCCAGACCCGAGCTTTTAGCTACATAGACGACGTGGCCCTGCCAATTAGTATGTCGGTGAATAAAGAAAAGGCTTACAATGAAATTTTTAATATTGGAGCTGACCAGCCTTATTCGGTAAATGAGCTAGCTCAAGTGATTGGTGATAACTTTGGCGTTCAGCCAGAGATAAACCATTTACGTGCTAGAAACGAAGTACAACATGCATACTCTGATCACCAAAAGGCTCATACAATCTTCGGACTAGAAGACTCTGTCCTACTTTCGGAGGGAATTCGCAAAATGGCTGTGTGGGCTAAGCAGGTAGGCGCTCGTGCTAGTAGCGAGTTTAGTAATATAGAGATTACTGAGAAATTGCCACAAGGTTGGGAAGTAAAACAAAAGGAAGTAGTAAAATAGCCCAAGCTTAACACTTAGAAATATGGAAACAATGCCAGTTAAATCGGTTGATTACGAAGAGAATTATCATGCAACTCGTCATAATAATCATAGTGACGATGATTATTATCAAGCCAGGGCACAGATTGCCCTCAGAAAATTCTTCTTCAATATTGATAAGCAAGAGCGAGTATTAGATTATGGCTGTGGGTTAGGTCAGAATATTCTGTATCTCCCTAACGCTGTGGGGTTTGATATCTCTGAATACGGTGCTAAGTTTTGTCGCTCGAAAGGAATTCAAGCTACCAATTCATTGGAAGATTTAGAAGATGAGAGTTTTGATATAGTATTCTCAGCTCATGTACTGGAGCACCACCCGTATCCGAAAACAATGTTGGAAGACATTCATAAAAAATTAAAAACTGGAAAAAAGCTGATCCTAGTCATTCCATTTGAGAGGCATATGAAGCGTGGTAAGTTTGAATTAGACCTCAATCAACACTTATACTGCTGGAACTTCCAGGCTATCAATAACTTGCTACTAACCTCGGGTTTTAAGATAGAAGAAAACCGCTATATTCGAGGTGCCGGATATAATAAGCTACTTAGCATCAATAAAATTAGCCCTAAACTATATTGGCACGCTACGAATATGCTTTCTCGAGTTGCTGGAATAAAAGAAATGATGATAGTAGCTACTAAACTATAGTAGGATGAACGGTTGTAATCGTAGAGTTAGAATATTAGAAACTATACGTCAAGGGAAAGTAGGGGGAGGGGAAAGCCACTTACTTAGCTTGGTAAAAAATATTGATAAATCAATCTACGAACCGATTGTACTGAGCTTTACTGATGGGCCAATGATTGATTCTCTACGGGAATGGGGAATTAAAGTACACATAATTCCTACTGAAAGACCGTTTAACCCTACTGTTTGGAAAAAAGTAAAACATCTATTGAATGATGAAGGAATTGACATAGTTCATGTTCATGGTACGCGTGCATATTCCAATGTAGTGTGGGCCGCTAAAGCGTTAAGCATTCCTATAATATATACTGTCCATGGTTGGTCTTTTCACGATAGCTTACCCAAAATAGCAAGAAAACTAAGGATTATTACAGAAAAATGGTTGGTAAGCCAAGCTGATACAGTGATTTCAGTTTCTCCAAGTGATCAAGTTACTGGCAGAAATCATTTCGGACAGTTGGAATCTACCGTAATCACGAATGGTGTTGACTTAAGTAAATTCAATCCGTCCGCAGATTATAAAGATATAAGAGCGGAATATGGTATTTCTAAAAAAGTAACTCTTTTAGGATATATACAAAGAGTAACCAAACAGAAAGATCCTATAAGTATGATTGAGGCCTTTAGTCTTATCTTAAAGCAGGAGCCAACTGTTAGACTATTAATGATCGGAGAAGGTGAGCTTAAAAAGGCCGCGGTAGACAAAGCTAAAGAACTAAATGTCGATTCTTTCATATATTTTGATGATTTTAGACAAGATGTTCCCGATATATTAAATGCCATAGATATTTACTGTCTTCCATCTTTATGGGAGGGGTTACCAATTGGTCTTTTAGAGGCTATGGCGATGGAAAAACCTGTCATTGCTACGCAGGTAGATGGAACGAAAGAGGTGATTGAAAGCGGAAAGAACGGCTTGATGATCAAACCAAAAGACCGTGAGGGGCTAGCTAATGCTACTTTATTGCTAATAAAAGATATTGGTTTAAGAAAAGAACTAGCAAGAAATGCCTTAAGAACTGTGAAACAAAAATACGATGTTGCATTCATGACCCATCAGACAGAAAAGGTATATCAGAAATATTGATAGAAAAGGCTGTTATGAAAACGGAAAATATAAAAGTATATCGGAGAGTTGCTGATCAAAAAAGACTAGAGTTTATTATCAATAACATCGAGAAGTATATTCCTGAAGATGGAACAATTCTGGATGTAGGCTGTGGCAACGGAGTTATTAGTAGTGCTTTAGGAGAAGTTGGTTTTCAGGTTAGAGGTATTGATGTTAGCGAAAAGACTATTGAAACCGCACGCCTTCAGTGTGAACTTCCTAATGTACAATTTGATTGCGTGAGTGCAGAGGCCTTAAAATTGGAACAAAAAAAGTATGATGCTATAGTTTGTAGTGAAGTACTTGAGCATCTCGATGACCCTTCACCTCTTTTGGCTTCACTATATGAAGCTTTAAGCGAAGATGGAATTTTGATAGTTACTGTACCAAACGGTAATGGACCAAGAGAGGCTTTCGTTACTCGTCCTGTATTACGGTTGAGAAACAACGGCGGGTGGTTGTGGAAGCAAATATTAAGAGTTAAACAGAAGCTTGGTTATTCAGGTACTACTGTTCAATCCGATGCAGATAATCTAGATCATGTTCAGTTCTTTTCAAAGAATGATCTAGAACAACTGTCAAAAACTCATCAGTTTGAAATTACAGACTTCAAGAATTCTAACTTCTTAGAAGAGGTTTTTCCAATATCTATAGTATCCAGAAAATTGATGATAGTACAAAAGATCGATTGTTTCGTAGCTGACTTGCTTCCTCATTTTTGCACCAGTGGTTTTCTAACTGTCTGGAAAAAGGGTCATTAAACAAGTTAAGAACATGAAGTTAGTTGTGTTGTTAGTGAGTATGTTTTTCAGTGGTATTGTCTATTCTCAGAATGTTGATTACAATAAAATTATTCTTCCAGAAGACGCATCTGAAATAGGAATAGCCGAAAGGCTAGTTCAGTTGGCTTGGGAAAATAATCCAGCGAATCAAGCGCTAATTCATCAGGCTGAAATTGCCGAATATGATTATGATTTAGCTAAATGGTCATGGCTAGAGAATTTTACTGCCTCTGGAAATCTTAACGAATTTACAATTAACCCTGAGAAAGTTCAAGAACAGAATCCTACCTTTACACCATTCTTTCCCAGGTATAATTTTGGGGTTACCATTTCTTTAGGAACAATATTTCTTACCCCAGCTAAATCTAAAAAGGCTAATTTAGGCCATGAGATTGCCCTAGAACAAATAAATCAGCAGAAGTTAATGTTAAGAGCCATGGTACTAACCAGGTACCAGGATTACCTCATGAATCAAAGATTATTTGATGTTCAAAATGAAGTTACTGAAGATGAATATTCAGAATATTTGCTGACAGAACAAAGTTTTAAACGGGGAGATGCATCACTATCGACATTTAAGGAAGCTACTTTACGATATAACACGGAGCTTACGAAAAGAATCACGCTAGAGCGTGACTTGAATGTTGCTAAAATTGCTTTAGAAGAATTGATTGGTGTGAGTTTAGAAGATGTTCAGTAGCAAAACAATAAATAAGAGATAGTCACCGGTGAGTAATCGAATTCATGGAATGGACGCGCTTCGCGGGATTGCTATGCTGCTAGGCATAGTACTACACGCGGCTATTCCCTATCGTATACATACGAATGTGAATTGGCCAACTGATCCTGATTTTCAATCTGTTACGTTTGATTTATTATATCTTTGGATACATTCATTTCGTATGCAGTTATTCTTTTTAGTAGCTGGTTTTTTTGCAAGATTACTCTATTTAAAAATTGGCTTCCGAAATTTTATCCAACATCGTCTTAAGCGAATTTTACTTCCCTTCATTGTTAGTATCATCATTATTGTTCCACTTTCTATAGCCCCCTTGCTTTATTACAAATATGCGTTTTTCCAAGGTTTAAGCGTAGATGAGGCACTTAACAATACTTTAAAAGGTATCTTACACTGGAACGGGTTGGTTCATCTCTGGTTTTTATACTATCTGATGATGTTTTACATCAGCATGCTAGCTATACTTGTTCTTACTCCTATAAAAATCAAATCTTTGATTCAAAGTAAGCTGAATATATTTGCAAACTTCACTAGACCCATAATATTTATATTTTTTGCAATTTTTCTTTTTTCTGTCTTGTATTATCAAAACAAAATAATTATCGAACCATATACTGGACTAAAACCTAACGTTGGTCAATTTGTCTACTATGGTATATTCTTTTTTATTGGTTATTTGCTACACGCTAATGTTTCTTGCATTGAAAGCATTAAACGTGTTTCCCTTAGATATTTTTCTTTAGGTAGCTTGCTAGCTATACCCTTTACCTATTGTTATTTCTTATTAGCAGATAACCCTGAGAGTTCGCCTCTACTTTACAACCTAGCTAGAATTCTCGGAGTTTGTTTGACGCTACTTCTCGTGGGTGGAGCTTTAGGTGGATTCATCCAGTTCTTTTCAAAAGAAAATAGAATTCTTAGATATATTTCGGATTCAGCTTACTGGCTCTACCTTGTCCATTTTCCTATTGTTGTTTTTACTGAAATATTGTTGCTATATAGCAATGTCTATGGGTGGGCTCGCTTTTGGATCGTCTTATCAATTGCTAGTATAGTTACGTTAATTACGTATCAGCACTTTGCTCGATATACAATTATCGGTAATATTTTACACGGAAAACGGTTGAGAGGTGAAACAGCAAAAACAAGGGTAAAAAGCGTATTAAACTAAGAATGGAAAGATTCAAAATTGATTTGTTTTAAAGAGCTGACTGTGTTTTCGTTCAATTTAAATAATCTTGTTAGTGTTTTACAACTCTTTGTTGTAATAGTCGAGTTGATTGAAAATGGACTTCGTTAATTAGAAGCTCTCAGGAAAATTAGGACTCACTTTTTATTGGTTACAAATAGAGTTAAAACTATGCACTCTGAGCGACCCACGCCGGGTACATTTCGCTTTAGCTTCTAAAAATCTACCTTTGCTGTATGTCATATCAGCGTGCCAATGGACATACAGTATCAAGATTGACGGTGCATATCGTGTGGGCAACCAAAGATCGCGTTCATATGCACATAGAATATCGTCCATCTCAGCCTATCAGTGAATTGGTACGACGGCTCGCGAGGTTCCTGAACTGGGAAAGCGATACTGGGGCAGGCATTTCTGGACGATCGGTTTTGGGTGTTGGAGTATGGGAAATATAACTGATGAGATGGTTAATGAATATCTAGAACATCATCGTAAACCAGGTGGAGATGATCAATCAAATTTCATCCTACAATGAGAGACTTTCAGTCTAAGCAAAAACTATGGTGCTTTCGGCCCATAGTGGTTTATTGAAATTTGACTACTTTCACTTGCGAAGATAATAGTAATTTACTATGAGTTTTCAGTAAATATCAATATATTTGAAAAATATTACACCAAACTAACAATTAATCTCTTTATTCTATCGGAAAAACTTCTAAAATGAGAAATTTTATACTACTAGTCAGCACCCTCTTTTTACTCAGTGCCAGCTTATTTCCGGCTAGCGGTCAAGTCCTTGATCCTAATGACCCTATTGTAGTTTATAACTCAAGCAACCCTCCAAGTAGACCTGCCTGGAATAATATAGGGAAGTGGGTAGTAACGCCTAGATTAAACTGGGATGCTTCCTCATATAAGGCTTACTATTATAATGCGATGGCTTTTAGGTTAAAGTTTCCAAAAACGTATCAACATAACGTTCAAGATGGAAAGGAATATCCACTAATCATCATGTTGCATGGCGTAGGTGAGAGAGGAGGGATTTATGATAATGAGTGGTCAATGAAGCATGGTGGCAAAAAGCATCGCGATGCTGTGGATAATGGTACGTTCGATGGTTTTGTAATGTACCCTCAGAGTCAGAATGGTTTCTGGGGAAATAGCCAATTTGCAGCCCTAAGTCAGCTTATCGATTATTTTGCTGCCAATGTGAAAGTAGATTTAGATCGAGTGGTAGTACATGGGTTATCTTCGGGTGGACAAGGTGTATGGGAATGGATATCTCGATCTCAGTATGCCAAAAAGTTTGCGGCTGCCATTCCAATGAGTGCTGCATCACCGATATACGGTGAAACATCTGATATAAATAGCTACAAGTATCTTCCGCTTTGGCTATCTCAAGGTGATAAAGATACAAATCCGACCCCGTTTACAGCCGAAAACTTAATTGACAAAATAAGGAATAATGGTGGAAATATTCGTTACACCCTTTATCCTAATACTGGACACGGTACATGGAACAAGATGTACAACGAGCCTGATTTTTTCCCCTTTATCAACCGGGCTCATAAGACAAACCCTCATGTATTTTTCGGTAAAACAGACTTCTGTCCTGGTGAGAACATTAACGTCAAATTAGGGCTATCATCAGGTTTCAACGGATATGAGTGGCGAAAAGATGGTGCTCTAATCTCTGGTGCAAACTCTAATGAAATTACAGTTACTGAACCTGGAACCTACGAAGGAAGATTTAGAAGAGGTAGTGTTTGGTCTCAATGGTCAGAAAATCCTGTAGATATTGTGATCCGACAAGGTACTACACCAGTTACAATCAGTGCTGATGGAAGCACAGCTCTTCCGTCTTTAGACGGGAAAAATTCAGTAACGCTCAGTGCACCGGCAGGTTACGAGGCTTATGAGTGGTCTAACGGGGCTACTTCTCAATCAATTACTGTGAACAGTGCTGGTTCTTACAGTGTGTCTGTAACAGAGCAGGGAGGATGCCCAGGAGATTTCTCCGAGCCAGTGGTAGTTACAGTTAATAGCAATAATACTTTCCCCGCACCTACAGGCTTTGTAGCATCTTCTTCTTCACCGATAGATATTAATCTTTCATGGAATGATGTTGCTAGTGAGACAACTTATGAACTATATCGCTCGACTCAGCAAAATAGCGGATTTAGCCTTATCGCAACATTGTCAGCAGATACTGAAAGTTTTAGTGACAATGGCCTTTCTGCCGATAGTCAGTACTATTATAAGCTGCGTGGTATTAATGATACTGGGGCTTCCAATGTTGCTAATACTTCTGCCTCTACGCAAGCTGACACCGAGGCACCAACTGCTCCTCAGAACCTAGTTGTGACGGGTTCAACCAGTACTAGTATTTCCTTGAAGTGGGATGCCTCAACTGATTTTGTTGGAGTCACTGAATACGAAATATTTCAGAATGATACTTACTTAACAAGCACGCCTAACACCAGCTTTGTAGCAGAAAACTTGGTTCCTATCTCTACCTATACTTATAAAGTAAGAGCGAAAGACTTAGCCGAAAATACCTCGAGTTTCAGTAATACGGTGACTGCCGAAAGTATAGATACCGGACTAACGTATGAATATTTTCACGGAAGGTGGAGTGTTCTTCCCGATTTCAACGCACTGACTCCGGTGGCTACTGGTAGTGTACCAAATGTTGACATTGGGGTGCGTACCAGAAATAATGAGTTTGGGTTCCTTTTTGAGGGTTTTATTGATATTCCTGTAACCGGTAATTATACCTTTGAAACTCGTTCAGACGATGGAAGCAAACTCTACGTAAATCCTAATAGTGGTATAAGTGCCTATGATGAAAGTTACTTGGTAGTCAACAATGATGGACTGCATGGGTCAAGATACCGAGAAGGGACGATTTACTTAACTGAAGGGAGTCATCCGATTGCAATAACATTTTTTGAAAGAAGCGGAGGTGAGAGATTAGAAGTATTTTGGAAGAATACAGCTCATGGTGTAGGTGGAAGACAAAGGATTCCGAATTCAGCGTTTAAGAACACCACACCTAATACTGCACCTACTATCACGGCAGCTGATAGTGTATCTCTTAAGGACAATGAAGTAGCTACTCTTCCAATTGCTGCTCAAGATTCTGATCAAGGAGATATAATTAGCTTGTCAATAAACGGCTTGCCTGGCTTTGCAACGTTTACTGACCAAGGGAATGGTAATGGTTTATTATCTTTAGATCCTAGTATAGGAGATATTGGAGTTCACGAAAATATAGAGATTGTTGCTGCTGATAATCAAGGGGGAACAACAAGTAAATCCCTCAAAATCATCGTCACAAATGGTAGCATTACATCGGTATACGTAAACTTCAATGATCAATTAAATGAAGGAGCACCTTGGAATAATATGAACTCACGGGCCAATGTAGGTACTACTTTGAGTAATTTGGTAAATGACGCTGATGTAAATACCGGGATGGCTGTAAAGCTATTGGACAAATGGGGAGATGCTAATGCGAATGAGTTAGGTATGAATACCGGTAACAACTCTGGGGTTGTACCTGATAATGTAATGAGAACTGCTTATTGGGAGGGTAGCACTGCGACTCGTAGAATTGAAGTAAGTGGTTTAACCTCCGACAATAAATACAACTTCATCTTCTTTGCTAGCAGAAATGGCGGAGGAAATCGGACGACTAATTACACTATCAATGGTGAAACAGTTTCACTTAACGCTTCCTATAATTCTCAAAATACCGTTCAGATAAATGGTATTTCACCGGATTCTGGTGGGAAAGTTATTATACAAGCTAAGAAAGCTAGTGGTGCAAGTTATGGATACATTAATGCATTAATTATTCAGGCATACGAAGACGACGGCTTGCCGCTTGCTCCAAGCAATTTATTTGCGAATCCAGACTCTAAGACTCAAGTCAGTCTTAACTGGGCTGATAATAGTAGTGATGAGACAGGTTTTGAGTTATGGCGATCTGTTTCTTCCAACAGTAACTATCAACTATTATCCAATTTGGGTCCTAACGTAACTTCATATACAGATAACGGATTGACCTCTAATACTACATATTACTATAAGTTGCGGGCGGTTAATGCGAATGGTGAATCAGAGTATAGTAATGTTTCAAAAGCATCAACATTTCAGTATACTGTTTCCTTAAATTTCAACTGGGTAAATTCTCAAGCATCTCCTTGGAATAACACGAATGTTAACCCTCAAGAGGGAGATAGTTTCAATAACTTAAGAGATGATTCAGGGACTAGGCGAGGAATTAATGTCTCAATTACTGACAACTTCGACGGTGAGAATCCATATGGAATGAATACCGGTAACAACTCTGGGGTTGTACCTGATAATGTAATGAGAAGTAGTTATTGGCTGGATGTTGGTAATTCCGCGCAACTTAGAGTAAGCGGACTAAATACTTCCAAAGGATATAATTTTGTGTTCTTTGCTAGTAGGAACGGTGGAGGTAATCGGACAACTGTATATACTATTGAAGATCAGTCAGCTTCACTAAACGCCTCGTACAATACCTCACAAACTGTTCAGATCAATAATGTTGTTCCTAATGGATCAGGAGAAGTATTTATAGATATTACTTTGGATGATAATGCTATCTTCGGGTATCTGGGTGCTCTAATAATCCAGGCTTATGATATAGATCAGGGTAATGCACGTACTGCCCAGATAAAAAAGACTCCAAGAATTGTTGATGAATCTTTAGAGAGTGATTTTTCTGGAGATCGAGAATTTGTTGTTTATCCAAACCCATTTAAAGAAGAACTGACAATTAGAGGGGTAAGTGATGTTATTAGTATTTCTGTACATAGCATTACAGGTGCTTTAATATATGAGAGCGTACACCCTGAGCTAGATGCAGGTGGTTTGGATTTAGACTTTTCTTCTGATGAGTTACTGCCAGGAACGTATCTACTCAAAGTAAAGACTAAGTATAATTATAAAGTCTTGAGATTACTAAAACAGTAATACACTTTATCAATAAATTTTTGTATTTTAGTGTTGTTTTCGGAAAGTTCTGAATTAGTGAAACATGTGATTTGTTAGACTAAACTGACAAGAAGAATGAGAGCGTGAAAATGATGGGTAACTGCAACTCCTTCATTTTTGCGCTTTCTTATATTTAGCTGATAGCATATTATTGAATAACAATTGATATGGATATAGTTTATTTTATTAAAGCGTTGGTAAAAAGGAAATGGATACTCATCGGTATTCCCACAATAGCTATTGTCTGTGCATTAGTTTTTACTAAAGACTTTAAACGGTTGTATAAATCTACAGCTCAGCTTTCTACCGGATTTACTGTAAATGAGCAAGTCAAATTAACTGATGAGCGATTTAACGTTTATGAAGCAGATATAAAATTCAGCAACGTAATTGAAACTTTAATATCAACCAAAGTTATAGGGTTGCTTTCGTATAAATTGATGATTCATGACTTAGAACAAGGTGTTTTGCCATTTAGGCAAATTGAAGATCAAGATAAAAAAACAGAGATATACAATAAAATAGACTTAGACGAAACTCGGGTGATACTTCAAAATCACCTTGATTCAATGAGGTTGCTAACATCCTTTAATACTGAGGAAAAGGAAATCTTAGAACTATTAAAGCTTTATCGGTACAATCATGCTTCAATAAGTGAGATGCTTTTTGTTAACCGAGTTAAGAGAACAGATTACATCGAGATCCAGTTTTTCTCCGAAAATCCTGAGCTTTCGGCATTTGTGGTAAACAATCTTTGTTATGAGTTTTTGCGTTATTATAAATCTCTATGGTCTGAAAGATCAAATGAGACTGTACAGACATTTGCCAACCTGGTTGAACAAAAACGGCGGGAGTTGAATGAAAAGGAAGAAGCATTAAGAGCCTTCAAGTCATCACAAGGAGTACTCAATGTCGAAGCTGAAAGCACAAGCCAGATTGAGCAAATCGCTAACTATGAAAGCTCACTTTCTGAGGCTAGGAGGAATTCACAGGCTCTCTTACTCTCGATAGAGGACATAAACAATAGGCTAGGTAATCTTTCATCTGGCAATCGGGGATTATTAGCAAGTAGTAGCACTAATTCTGATATTTTGACACTCAGGGAGCAAATTAACGCACTAAATAAAGAATATATTAGTGAAGGCGCTGAAGATCAGCAACTATTGGAAAGGATAAATAATTTACGAAATCAATTGTACGCTAAACTAGAAGAAGCAAATGGTTATACGACCTTTGATGGTGAAGAGCAATTAAGCAAAGCGGATTTGATTAATAAGAAGCGGAACCTTGAAACTGAGCTTGCAATTTCCCGAGATAATGTTCGTGCATTAGAAAGTAAATTGCTGGATCTGAGAAGTAGTGTTGGAAGTTATGCATCAAAAGAAGCTAGGGTGGCGACTTTAGAACGTGATCTAGCACTTGCTAGTCAAGAATACTTAGGTGCACAAGAAAAATATAATACTGCGCTAAATGTTAATTTGGCTTCAAATCATAATATTAGACAAACACTTGAGGGGCAACCTGCTGTAGAGCCCGAATCCTCAAAAAGACTAATTACCACGGCTCTTTCAGGAGTAACAAGTTTTATACTGTGCGTAATGATAGTCATCTTTTTGGAGTATATAGACGTTTCGGTTAAAACTCCAGCTAACTTTAAGAAGTTTCTTAAATCAGATGTTATTGGGGTAACGAATAAGCTTAATCAAAAAGATCTAAATCTCGAAAATTTGTTCAATGACAAATCAAGAAAAAATGAGAATAAAGATCTTTTTAGGGACTTGATCCGAAAAGTTAGGTTTGAAATAGAGAACAGTGGGAAGAAGGTCATTTTGTTTACGAGTACCTCACCTGGGGCAGGAAAAACTACAATTATCAAAACATTAGCTCAGACTCTAAGCATTGGAAAAAAGCGAGTGTTAATTATAGATACGAATTTTAGCAATAACTCGCTGACACGAGATATGGAGGGAAGACCGGTTTTGGGTACTCGTAGCTCTGAAGTTGATTTGGTCAAACTGATTGAACTTATTCGCCCCTCACATCTACAAAATATAGATATTTTAGGGTGTGACCAAGGTGATTTTTCACCTTCAGAGATATTTCCAGAGCTAAACTTCTTTTCCAGATTAAAAGATATCAGTAGTCAGTACGATTATATTTTTCTAGAAGGAGCTGCAATGAATCAGTTTACGGACTCAAAGGAATTAGCACAGTATGTTGAAGGAATAGTACTGATATTTTCAGCTGATAAGGTAATCAAAGCTTGGGATAAAGAGTCAATATCTTTTCTAGAAAAACAAGGCTCCCGATTTATTGGCTCGATATTGAATAAAATTAATATTGAAAATATCAACTAGAGTGAAACCTGTTTTTGCTCTTTAGGGTTCTTCTTAATTTCTTTTCTCAGGGGCTCGAATAAAATAATGAATTCTGTTTTTCTGACCAAATTATAGAAAACTATAGGGATAAAAGTGCCTAGGAAAATATTAAACACTAACAGAGTTGGTACGTTCACAAAGCCAACCTTTATTGCTAAGATTCTGACAGCCGATGTAATTAATACATGCAATAAGTATATATACAGCGAATGATAACCTACAATCCTGATGAATTTTAGCGTATCATACTTTTGTAGAACAAAGGAAAGGCACAAAATAAAAAAACATCCAATTAAAGCGATAACTGTAAAAAGTATAAAGCTTATATCAGGTGTAGTAAGCCAATACCATTGAGTACCTACGAATATGGGAGTTAAGAAAAGCAGTAATTTGTTGGAATGCAAAATTCGATGGTTACTCTTATTAAGAAAAAATTGAGTAGAAACCACCCCTACGACTAAGAAAATATAGTAATAAAGAAGGTCGTGCAATAAGTCATATTCTTGAACATAGTTTGACAAAAAATGCATGGTGATAGCAATAACTACGTGCCATAATATTGAGATTTTTATCCGGTTTCTGATTAATCCATAGACGATACTTACGTTAAAAAGAGCATAAAGAAACCAAAATTGGTCTATAGCTCGGGGATGCACTAGTACATATATGTAGTCTATGAATCCACGGTTTGCATTTGTGTAAGAAGACAACATAACTTGTAATGATACCTGAATAACTGCCCAAACTAGATAGGGATAGAGAATAGTATCGAACTTATACTTCACGAACTGGTTTGAAGCTCTTTTCCCCAGACTTTTTTCAATGAATATACCAGAAATAACAAAAAATAGGGGCATTCTGAAACTGAAAACCATTTCATTAGCAAGCATTAAATATTCACTTACCTCTAACCCAGACCTTTTAAAGCCTATTAGCACGTGTCGGTATACCACAAGAATAATAGCTATTCCTTTGGCATAGTCTACCCAGGGTAAGCGTTTACCATGAAGAATGGGGTGACTATTAAATAATTGATTTAATGTCATCTACTAGTTACTACAGTTAAATAATATTAAATATAGTTTATTTATACTAGTTTAGTAAATTATATACATTTAAAATGTAAATATATTTATATAGTCTAGCTAATTGCGTATATTTAATCTAGTATTTCTACCTTAAAATTCTGCTGTTTTCTTTTGAGAATTAATAAATCTTCATACTACTTCCGTTCTAGTATAATATCACTGCTACAGAAGTTTAGTTTAGTGGTATTTGGATTTGGTAGCTTCTTTATATTAGTAAGAGTTCTAACCAAAGAGCAAATGGGAGTATGGTCACTTTTTTTTACAGTGACTACTATTCTCGAAACAAGCAAAGCTGGACTGGTAAAAAACGCAGTAATTAAGTTTCTTAACTCAGAGGAGCAAAGTGAGCACAAAAAAATAAGAACCGCTTCACTTATAATCAATATTCTATTCACTTTATTTGTTGGCGGGATAATTTTATTATTTTCAGATACTCTAAGTATTTTTTGGGATGTGCCTCCCTTAGCTACTCTTCTCCGCTACTACCTTTTATCATTAATTGCTCTAGTTCCTTTTTCACATTTTGAGTATATCCAGCAAGCTTATCTTTCCTTTTCAGGAATACTAACTAGTTATCTGGTTCGGCAAGGTATTTTCTTTGTGGCAGTGATATCTCTAAGTTTAAGATTCGATGGCTATACTCTACTTTACTACTTAGTCTTTCTTCAGGCACTATCAATAAGCATTGGTTCGGCTATTGGATATTTTTATTCTAAGAAGTTTATTTCTCAACATTTGTCTTATTCAAAATTTTGGATAATCAAATTGATAGAATATGGAAGGTATGTATTAGCTACTAACATCAGTAGTCTCGTATTTAGAAGCACGGATCAAATTATGGTTGCCTCATTTGTTTCAGCATCTGCAGTTGCACTATACAATGTATGTATTAGAATTACTAATCTACTCGATATACCATCTACTGTTGCAGCCGAGGTCTTGTTTCCAAAAAGTGTAAAGTTAATTAATCAAGATAGTAGTTCTGGAAAATACCTATACGAAAAGTCAGTAGGTATTATTTTAGCATTACTTATACCTGCAAGTATTTTCATATTTATCTTTCCAGAGTATATCCTATACGTAATAGCCGGTCCGGAATATGAAGAGGCTTCTTCAATTTTACAGATCACTGTCTTATACGGACTTTTCTTGCCATTTCTAAAGCAGTTTGGGACTATGATGGATGCGACTGGTCATCCGAACGTCAACTTCAGAGTTATATTAATTCTGGCTGTTATAAATATTATAGCAAATTATTTGTTTATTCAGGAATTTGGCCTGTTGGGTGCCGCATATGGAACGTTACTAACATATTTAATCGGTTATACGATTAGTCAATTTGTGTTATCTAATAGGTTAGGAGTAAGTCCTATTAGAGTTGTCTCGGAAATTATGTATTCGTATAAAAACATCTATGACTTACTTAGAAGTAGAACAGTAAAATAATGACGAGTAGCTTTTCAACGATAGAATTTGTAATAATTGGCTTACAACCATGGGACATTGAAATTGGCAGTAATTGTAAGAATATTGCTTTAGAACTGTCTCAGGATTTTAGAGTGCTATATGTTAACCGAGCGTTAGATCGTTCTTCTCGTATTAAATATTATCGAGATCAAAAAGTAAAAAATAGGTTGAAGGCGATTAGAGGAAAGAAGAGTGCGCTTGAGTTAATAAAGAAGAATTTATGGGTATACGATCCACCAGTCATTCTGGAGTCTACGGGCTGGATCAGATCGAAAAGGCTATTCGATTTTATGAGTAGATTGAATAGTAAGCGACTAGCTAAATCAGTTATGGAAGCCACAAGTCGTCTTTCGTTCAAAAATATTGTAATATTAATTGATAACGATTTTTATCGCGGAAGATATTTTAAAGATTATATGCCAAATGTAAAGACTGTATATTATATCAGGGACTACCTGACAGAACAGCCTTATTTTAAGAAACACGGACAACGATACGAGAAATATCTAATTCAAGAATCAGATATGGTATTGGCTAACTCTACATACTTAACTGGTTATGCTTCTAGCTATAACAAAAAGTCTTTTTACATTGGGCAGGGATGTGACCTCAGCTCATTTAGAGGGCAGGTAAGGAATATACCGGAAGATTTGAAGGTAATTAACAATCCAATTATCGGATATATAGGTGCACTGTTGTCTTCAAGACTAGATATCTCAGTTATAGAGTATACTGCGAAAGAAAATTTGGACTGGAACATAGTTCTTGTAGGTCCAGAAGATGAAGGATTTGTTAAGAGTAATTTACACAATATACCTAACATATATTTCTTAGGTATAAAATCCAAAGATGAAGTGCCTAACTACATTGCAAATTTTGATGTTTGTATTAACCCTCAAGCAATTAACCCATCGACTATTGGTAATTATCCGAGAAAAATTGATGAATACCTAGCTATGGGAAAGCCAGTTGTTGCGACTGCCACTGAAGCGATGAGTACCTTCAAAAAGTATGTGTATTTGTGTGATAGCAAAGAGGAATACCTTATTAACATAAAAAGAGCATTGAACGAATCAAAAAAGAGTGCTATGGTAGATAGTAGAATAGAGCTTGCATTTTCTCATACTTGGGAAGATAGTGTAGAAAAGCTCAAAAAATATATTTTTGAAGAATAATTATAATTCAGGAAGGAATGAACGAGAATAATAAATTTTCAAATGAAGCAATCTTAGAGATTATAGTTACAGTATTTGTAGCTTTTACAATGTTTTTTTTATTTATAAAGATATTATTTTTCTAGCCAATTGCTATGCATGATTATTGGAAAAGATGTCAAGAGTAAAGGAAAAACAAGGATATATTGATCGTATTGCTTACTGGCTTTATCAACGAGTGCTGCTAGAAAAGCTTAATAATCCTATTGGATATATTTTTTTATCTTTTTGCTCAATAGTGTTAGCTTTTCTCCTCTCAAAACTAAGTGCCACATTGACAATTGTACTTTTATTTGTGATTGTGGGAAGCGGAGTAGCCGTAGTTTGTTTGTTTAATGCTGAATTTGGATTTTTATTAACACTTACATCATCCTTTTTTGTGTTTATCATTAAGCGCTACTTTGGTGAGGAGATTCCCCTAGGTGCAATTGTTGAAGTATTATTATTCGTTACTTTTCTCGGGATTTTTTTTAAAAAATCTACCCAAAATGTGATTAAATGGCAGTACGCAAGTAACCCAATTACTATTATATACCTCATATATATTGCTTACATGATTATCCAAGCTTTCAATCCTGATATGCACTATGTAGACGGATGGTTGCATATTATGAGAAAGCTTATCGGGTTTATCATGGCATATTTTGTGGTGTTGTATATCTTCAATATTCAATTTTTAAAGCGATTTACTATCGTATGGCTATCTCTAGCTTTACTTGCAGGCCTGTATGGTTGTTACCAAGAGTGGTTTGGACTACTACCTTTTGAAGAAAACTGGGTGCGGCAAGACGATCTTAGATTTGGACTTTATTTTATTGATGGGCGTTTTCGGAAGTTTTCGTTTCTTTCTGATCCAACAGCCTTTGGAATATTAATGGCAATTAGCGGGTTATATTCATTGGTATTAGCTACAGGTGCAGTTTCAACAAAGAAAAAAATTGTTTTACTGGTTGCGAGTGTTATTATGTTCTTAGGCATGGCTTATTCAGGGACACGTACTGCATACGCTATGTTGCCAGCTGGTTTAGCTATTTTCGTTATCATGACTATCACCAATCGAAACACCATGATTCTTACTACTGCTGTTTTAGCAGTCTTCATTGTGATTATCTTTGGTCCAATTTATGGGAATACAACGGTTAATAGAATCCGATCGACTTTCGAGTTTTCTTCCGATGCTTCACTTAGTGTTAGAGATATAAATCGGGCTAGTATTCAACCCTATATTTATACACACCCCATAGGTGGTGGATTGGCTACTAGTGGAGTAATGGGGCTGAAGTATAACCCCGACCATCCACTAGCAGGGTTCCCACCAGACAGTGGTTATTTAAGAACTGCATTAGAGACGGGCTGGATAGGTTTAGCGCTAACTTGCATCCTTTATTTTATTATCATACGAACAAGTATAGCCGGATATTACCGAAGTAATAATAAATTAGCCAAGACTTACTATTTGGGCTTTATTGCTGTCTTTTACTCTATCATCATTGCTCAATATGCACAAGTAGCAATAGGGCAGTTGCCCGGATCTTTAATCTTTTATCCTGCGTTAGCAATTGTTGTTTGCTTGCAAAAATTCGATTAACATAATAATATCACTTCTGAAATGATTTTTCATTATGATATTAAGCCTATCAATAAGATAGAAGTACTCTGAAGCCAATAATGTCTATTGCAAGAAAAAGAAATTGAAACGCATTTTTGGTGGGTATGACAACGTAGATAGTTTTTTCGTATAGTTAAATTAGATCCGACTATTTTTATATGCACCTGTTTAATATAATAAAATTAATAAATTCATACTTGCTAAAGTACAATTTTAGTCTGAAACCATTTATTAGTAAAAATATTTATGGATTTCTAATCCAGAAAAGTACTTGTTCAGGTATGCTTCGATGGCAAGAAATTGGTCTATGTTGGTCTCATAACCATAATATACCACATGAGACGCATTTTACAACTATTATCTTTACAAGCAAAAGTATTACTTCTATCCTCTCTTTTTTTAGTTTTTTTCTTGATCCAATCGTTTGCTCAGCAGAAAAGCAAAACAATTAAAACGCCGAACTACACTGACATAGGATACCTCGAGTATCTTCCTAGCGGCTATAATCAAAACAATGACAAGTACCCAGTGATGATTTTTCTACACGGGGTAGGAGAACGAGGTAATGGAACAAGCGACCTAAGTAAAGTTAAAAAGAATGGCCCTCCTAAATTAATCGACCAAGGACATAAGATGCAATTTACTGTCCAAGGTAAAAAGCAGTCTTTAATTGTAATCTCCCCTCAACTTCGGAAAGATTATAATTCATGGCCAGCATTTTATGTAGATTTAGTGATCGAGCATGTGAAGAAAAACTATCGAGTGGATCCTGACCGATTATATTTATCTGGCCTGAGTTTAGGAGGGGGAGGCTGCTGGACCTATGTTAGTTATAAGTCTGAGTATGCGAATAAAGTGGCAGCAATAATTCCAGTTGTAGGTCACCAAGCATACAATTCATCAAAAGTATCTAATATTTGCAAGAATAAAGTTGCCACTTGGGCATTTCATGGAGATGTCGACAAGAGCACACCTATCAAGTACTCAAAGGATTGGGTTAACGGAATAAATAATTGTTCTTCTGGTTTGGCAAAACTTACTGTCTACAGTAATGTGGGGCACAGCGGGTCTTGGGAAAGAGCGTATAAAACCGATCATAGTCTACACAACCCTAATCTATACGAATGGATGCTTCAGCAAAAGAAAGGAGGTATAGTATCATCAGTACCTTCCCCTGAAACCAGTCCTTCGGAGGTTCCGGAAGTGAAATCCTCGAGCAGCTGCGGATGTGACCATGTTATTACATCTTCAAATCCTTATGTAAACGGGCAAACCTTGGGGGTAAAGCCAGGAGACATAGTTTGTGTACAAGCAGGGCAATATGGGTATCTGAATTTATTCAATTTTAAAGGAACGGCAAGTGCGCCAATCACTATCAAAAATTGTGGCGGACAAGTAAGAATAGGTAATTCCAGTAAGAATTACGGAATTGTAATGAATAATAACCATCATATTCGTTTTACTGGTTCCGGACATACCGGGACTAAGTATGGTTTTAGAGTAGATGGAGGAAGCAAATTCTTAGCTTCTGGCTTCGCTATTGCTGGAAAGAGTAGCGACTTCGAGATAGATCACTTAGAAATTACTAAAGTTGAAGCCGGAGTATTAGCTAAGACTAATCCTTCTTGTGATGCTTCTACTTGGAAAGGGAACTACACCATGCGCAATACCAAATTCCACGATTTTTATATTCATGATATTAAAGGGGAGGGCTTTTATATTGGACATACTAGTTTGAAAGTTACTATTAATTGTAATGGATCCACAAAACAGGTAGAACCCCATCGGATTGAGGGTATTAGGGTGTATAATAATCGTATAGAAAATGCTGGTTGGGATGGTATCCAGGTAGCACAAGCATCCAAAGATTGCCGTATATATGATAATACAGTGTATAACTACGGAACTGCCAATAAGTCTTCTCAGAAAGCAGGGATTATTGTTGGAGGCAATACGACGGGAAGAGTCTACAACAACTGGGTTAAAAAAGGTACTGGTTCCGGAATACAAATATTTGGTACTGGTACAATTACCGTCTATAATAATATCATCAAAAATGCAGGCGAGGACGCCATTTTTTGCGACGATCGGTCCCCTGTAGCAATGAAAGTACGGTTTGTTAACAATACCATCATTAATGCGAAAGATGCTGGTATTAGAATGTACAGTGATATTACCTCAGGTAATGTTGCAAGAAATAACTTGATAGTAAGTAGTAACGGTAAATACATCGTTAAGCTCAATGGAAATGTTAAAATGAGTGAGTCTAATAATTATAACTCAAGTGATATCAACAAGATCAAGTTCAGTAACCCCAACGGTGAGGTATATAAATTAGCAAGTAGTTCTCCAGTTATTAATATTGGAGGGGATGCAAGTACATATGGGGTTACAGATGGATTCTATGGTACTAGTCGTCCCAAAGGAGGTAAGTATGACGTAGGTGCGAGTGAGTATGCTGGTTCAACTACCAACAAGGCACCTACTGTGAATGCTGGCTCCGATAAATCAATTACGTTACCTACCAATAGCATTAAATTAATCGCTAATGCTTCCGATTCGGATGGTAATATAGTATCGTATCAATGGAGTAAGAAAAGTGGACCTTCAGCTTTATTAAAAAATGCTAACACAAAAGAATTAGCAGCCTCTAGTCTTGTAGAAGGTATTTATGTCTTTTCAGTTACCGTGAAAGACGACGATGGAGCTTCAAAATCAGATGAAGTTAAGGTAACAGTGAATAAATCATCCACAACGTCCGGCAATGGCTTGACATATAAGTATTATGAAGGGGACTGGTCATCAGTGCCAGATTTTAGCAAGCAAAGTGTGAAAAAGAGTGGTACCATAGCCAACTTTAAACTAAGTCCCCGATTGA